>JAUXJP010000089.1 GCA_030624695.1 Candidatus Dadabacteria bacterium
AACAGAAGTGCGTATTTAAATGTTACTTACAGTAACCGGGACCCTGTGCTCAAAGCAGAAATAAAAAACAGAAAAATAGACCGGGTTAGAGGGTATTAAGTATAAATCGAAATCAATGAGTTTAAGAGATAAAATACTATTTTTTGGAATAATAATAGCCCTATTTTTTTTCGTATTATTTGGTTTTATATTTCCTGCTGAAGATAAGCTAAAATCTGATAATCCATTTATAAAATTAAAGTCTCCTGAAGTTGCCTGTTCAACACTTGAAAACTTTATTAACATGGTAAGTTTTTTAGAGAATAAAGATTATGTCTCTGCTGAAAAGTACCTTGATACCAAAAAATGTGAACGCCTTGAACCGGGAACGGGGGTAAAAATAATCGGCCCCGCTGGCCCGGATTCTTTTGTTGTCAGGCCCGAAGGACGTTCAATTCATCTGTTTATTTCCTCCAGTATTTCAGAACAATAAAATTTCAATGCATTTTATTTACCAAAATAAATAGTTGAATCTTTGTTCTTTACTGAAAATAATTAACATTTAGAATAATAGACCAATATAATAGAACGGAGATAATATGAGTAAAGTAATTAGTCTTATTTTCATGGGCTTTGTCGTAATTGGCATAGTCGGTTTTTTGTATCTCAATGCATCAGAGTACTACTGTGATGAAGCGGAAGAAAAGATCGAAGGTAAAAACTTCAAAGTAGAGAGCTGCTGCCGTTTCTTCGGATTCTCCTGTTACACTGAAAAGACACCATTAGAATAATTTCCCAGTCGGTATTGGATAGATTATTGAACAGGTGAAGACTTAATTACGGTATCCATAATTAACCAGATTTTAACTTTTACAAATAACGTCTATTAAAAATTAGTACTAATTATTTACTCATAATTAATGTAACTTTATTATATTCTCGGCAACTAAGAATATATGTTATTAAAGACACTCATTTTCTTATTATTTTTTTCCGGCATAGCCTATGCCGATTTTTGCAGTGAAGAGTTGTTACTCTCTGCTTCCTGGAAGCATGAAAAGTCCGGCGATATTTATACTTTGAGAAGTGGCGGCAAGCTAAACTGTTTTAATGAGAAAAGGCACAGGAATGAATGCGATTACGTTTATATGAGTGATTTTCAGGGAGTGCCAAATTCCTGGGAACTTGTTAGTGAAAAGATTCTTAATATCACGTTTAAGAAAGGATTGTTTAGTAAAGAAACAATTGAATACAGTTGTGAATATGTGCCTGATGATAAGTTGCTGAAAGTTGGAAGAATAGTACTTATTCATTCCGCGCATCCTAAAAATTAAACTTTAAGATGTTTCGTTAATCAGTACAAAATCAACCACAAGCCTCCCCGGGTTTTCAACTTCAAAAACTTTATACTCAGGAGAAGTCTTAAATATAATTTTTATATTTACCCCCTTATTTTCTTCATCATAACTAAGACTTATTTCTTTAATTATCTTGCTTTGTCCAAGGTCTGGCAGGGCGGTCTCAACATTTTCATAACCCGTAAAAAGAATATCCATGGCATTGTCCTTAGCTTCATCGATTACTTTGTAGTTGTCAGGTTTTGATATTTTTTCTTCACCGCTGTATATGTCAAAAACAAGTCTTTCACTACCGTCATCCCGCATTGCCCATCGTATATCTCTAAGACTGATTTTACTACTCATAATGTTTTTGGATAAAGAAGGCGCTTCAAGGGTCTCAGCTTCTCTTTTTCTCATCCACTCGGGAACGTTGTCATCCCGGGTATTATCATGGTCTAATTTGCAAACATATGTATTGACCAGGTCAGGGCCTGACGCCGGAATTACAAGTTTCCATGCTTTATCAAAGTCTTCGGAAAAAGGGTTGAATTCACCTGAATCATAGATTTCTTCATCCTTACTGTTTGTAAGTTTTACATGTGTGACAGTATATAAGTTCTGACCACAGTGAAAGTAATATAGTTCTTCTCTTGACCTGTAGAGTTCATCATTGTAATCAGATTTGATATTTCTTGGAAGTTCAAATTTTACCCATGACCTCTTAAATTCATTGTTATTTTCATCAGCTTGTATTGAAGATTTATCAACATATATAGTTACCTCCATTCCTCCCATATTCATTTTCCCAAGAGGCTTCCATACTGCAGAAAACGAATTTAATGGGAGTAAAATAATAGAAAGTAAGAAGGTAGTTAATAGTATTCTTTTCATAATTGTTATAGTAGAATAAGGAAAAAATTAGCAGTAAGCAATATTTGAGAGATCATGTTAGTTTTATGTTATTCTTAAGAATTATGGAACAGTTCTTTAAATTTCAGCTTGTGTTGCTTGTCTGCGGGGCTGTTTTTTTAATTGCATTTAGTTTCTATATAGAAAATCTGGACAGGAAAAAAGACCAGAGAAAAGCAAAATACCTTAATATATTTAAGACCATACTTGTGGTTTATACAATATGGTTTGTGTTCAGCGGATTTTACTTCAAGTTTTTTTCATATCTTCCATTTAAATAGTTACACAGCTTTTTCAACAATCATCGCAATGCCCATACCACCGCCTATACAAAGAGAAACCATCCCGTACTTTGCATTTTCCCTTTGGCCAAGTTCGTGAAGAAGTTTTACAAGCAAGATTGATCCTGTAGCACCTACAGGATGGCCAAGAGCAATTGCCCCCCCGTTAACATTAAGCTTGTCGTCCGGTATGGGAAAATCACTAAGTACTGCAAGTGACTGTGCGGCAAATGCTTCATTTAATTCAACAAGGTCAATATCATCAAGTCCAAGTTCAGCCTTGTCGAGTGCCATCTGCATAGCGGATACAGGGCCGATTCCCATAATTGAAGGATCAACACCTGATACGGCGTAAGATTTTATAGTAGCCATAGGAGTTAAACCGAGAATTTTTGCTTTACTTTCTGAGGCAACAATTACTGCGGCTGCGCCATCATTTATACCGGATGAGTTTGCCGGGGTAACAGTCCCGTTTTTCTTAAAGGCCGGTCTCAATTTTGATATCTGTTCTATCGTAATATCAGTCCTTGGGTGTTCATCCACATTAAAAACTATGGGATCACCTTTTCTTTGCGGTATTTCTATGGGGACAATTTGGGTTTTAAATTTTTTATCTTCCAGGGCGTCCCTTGTTTTCATTTGGCTTTTATAAGCAAAATTGTCCTGTTCATCTTTTGATATGTTGTACTGTTCGGCCAGGTTTTCAGCAGTAACTCCCATATGGTAATCATTGAAAATATCCCAGAGCCCGTCACTTATCATAGAATCAATAAGTTCGTTTTTTGGAGAACCCATGCGGTAGCCCCATCTGGCCTGGTTTAAATAATAGGGGGCCTGGCTCATACTTTCTATCCCGCCCGCAATAATGCAGCTGCAGTCTTCAGCTTTAATTGCCTGGGCTGCATATACAACTGACTGCAATCCGGAACCGCACATCCTGTTGATGGTAATTGCCGGTGTCTCCACTTTCATGCCGGAATTTACCGAAATCTGCCTGGAAGGATTAGGGCCGGAACCAGGAAGTATATTGCCCATTATACAGTCATCAATTTCCCTGGGGTCAACAGAGGTATTCTTTAGAACTTCCTTAACTACAAAAGTCCCTAATTCTACTGCAGAATAGTTTTTCAGGCTTCCGCCGAATCCTCCAACTGCTGATCTTAGTGGTTCACATAATACGACTTTTTCCATGTTTAGTTTCCTTTAAAATTTGCTGTTCTTTTTTCCAAAAATGCCGTCATACCTTCAAGCCTGTCTTCTGAATCAAAACATTCCAAACCGTTTTGAAGTTCATACACCAATGCTTTGGGAAGCTCCATTTCGGAACCCCTGTTAATTACGTTTTTAGCAAAACCAACTGCGAGAGGACTATTAGCCGCGATAAGGCCGGCGATTCTTTTTGCCTCATCAATAAGCTCGTCCTTTGCAACAACCTTATCGACCAGCCCTATTTCAAGAGCTTCCTGTGCACTTATCATTGCCCCGGTAAAGATCAGTTCCTTGGCTTTTCCTATTCCCATAAGTCTAGTGACTCTCTGGCTCCCACCCCAGCAGGGGAAAAGTCCCAGCTTAGTCTCAGGAAAACCAATCTTAGCATTTTCTGAGGCAATTCTTATATCACATGCAACTGCAAGTTCACATCCGCCGCCAAGGGCGTATCCGTTTACAGCAGCAATAACAGGGAAGGGCGCCTGCTGCAGAGCATTGAATACACTATGTCCAAGATTGCAGTAACCTTCAAATTCATCCCTTGTCATTTCTTTCATCTGAGCAATATCTGCACCGGCTACAAAAGCTTTTCTGCCAGCACCTGTAATAATAAGTACCTTAAGATTAGTATTGATTAATTCATTCTCTGTAAACTGTTTTAATTCCTTTATAGTTTCAAGACTTAGTGTATTCATTGCCCTTTCCTTATTTATTGTAAGGGTCCCGATACTGTTTTCATCTACTTCAAATAAAAGGTACTCATACATATTTATTCTCCTTTTCTCCCGTATTCAAAAAATCCTTTGCCGGTTTTTCTTCCAAGATATCCTGCCCGTACCATTTCCTTTAAAAGTGTTGCGGGCCGGAACTTTGGGTCACCAAATTCTTTGTAAAGTACACTAAGTACATCAAGAGTTACATCAAGACCTATCAAATCTGCCAGGGCAAGGGGGCCAATGGGCTGATTAGTCCCAAGTTTCATTGCTTTATCAATATCTTCCGCTGATGCCATTTGTTCATCAAGTACAAAAACAGCTTCATTAATCATGGGCAGTAAAATCCTGTTTACGATAAATCCGGCTTTGTCCCTTGTAACAACCGGGTCTTTCCCAAGGCTTAAGGCAAATTCATTAGCTGAACCAAGTGTTTTTTCAGATGTTATTTGTGTTGTGATTATTTCTACAAGCTTCATTATCGGAGCGGGATTAAAGAAATGCACTCCAAGTACCTTATCCGGCCTCCCCGTATACATAGCAAGCTCGGTTACTGAAAGTGTAGACGTATTCGTGGCGATGATTGTTTTGTCGGGGGTATTTTTTTCTATTTCACTGAATACTGCCTTTTTAATTTCTATTGATTCACTTACTGCTTCAATTACAATTTCACATCCCGAAAGGCTGTTGAAACTGTCAGAGGCGTTGATCCTTGAGAGTATTTCAGTGCTTTCTTCAGGTGTTATTCTTTTCCTGGCCTCCTGCCTTTTTATACTTTTTTCAATATTAGAATATCCGGAGTTGACAATTTCAGTACTTATATCTATAAGCTCCACTTTAAAACCTTTTGCGGCAGTTAATTCGGCGATCCCCGAACCCATAGTCCCGGATCCAATAATTCCAACAGATTTAATATTTTGTTCACTCATGTTCTGTCCC
>JAUXJP010000222.1 GCA_030624695.1 Candidatus Dadabacteria bacterium
ACTTCTATCACTTTACTCCCTTTTTTACCTCTCAGGCTGCTTTCATAAACCTTCTCTAAACCGTATTGACCTATATAGTCCCCCCGCCGATAACCTGAATTATTTGCAGCAGCAAGTTGAGTCTTGCTTATCTCGCCAATATAACCTAAAACATGAGCGGCTAAGCTGCCTTCCCTATAATTTCGCAACGGTTCCACTTTAAAAAAAACACCTGGTAAATCTATTTTATGTTCTTCTATAAATGCCACATCTTCCCTGCTTAAATCCCTTTCGATCAATATATCTTTATAGGAAGGAGCTGCCTTAACTGTCTGGTAGAATTCCTTTTCATCCATACTAAGACGCCGGCTGATAATTTTATAAATGCCTTTAATATCCTTTGTGTCTTCAGGAGTAACATAAAGGTTAAAAGATGACCTGATATCAACAATTACATTATTGTTTGTGTCAAGTATTTTGCCTCGATAATCTGATTGCAGTACTTTTCTTATCCGATTATTTTCTGACAATGTCTGCAGAACATCCTTTTGGAGAATTTGTAAATGCCATATTCGCAAAATCAATACTCCAAAAGAGATAATGATCACAAAAATCAATGGAGTTATTTTTCTTTTGATATGTTCAATAAGCAACGGGTTGTAAGGTTCAAATTTCATGGAAGAATCTTCAACATTATTCTTAACGGGAGAAAAAGCGCGGCAGCCTGCTTGGCGCTATCTCATTATTCGTAGCCCACTAATCCCTGACTTCCGCCTTCTTTTTTTAAAAAAAACAACAGCCTTATCCCTAAAAAAAACAAAAATAAAAATAAATAAAGGTCCGACTAAAGATGTGTAAACAGATGACAATAATAATTTTTTCAGCACTATTGTCGCCTGTGTTTTATCTGGGGTAGTCAGGAATAAAATCAGTGAGACAATAGCTGCATCAATAAGGGACGCTAAAAGTATAAAAGTAAACTGTGAAAAAGTATTTTCAAAAATAATTTTATCTCTTAAATAACCAAAAATAAAGCCAACAACTCCTTTCGAAAAAGCATTCGCGCCTAACAAAGTGCTTGATAAGCAATCCTGAATAAGCCCCAATGCAAACCCTAATGTCGTTCCCTTATCTTCTCCCAAATTAACGCCAATAAAAAAAGTAAGGATTAAAACAATATCAGGCCGGACTCCAAGAATTGTAAAGCTATGGAGAATAGTAGTCTGGAATACAAATAACAGAGTTATAAAAAAAATATTTAATGCGGCATTCATTTCAGCACAAAGACTTCTTCAAGAAATGAGATTTTAACTGATGGGGTTACAACAACATTTTTAAACAAACCTTTTTCAGTCTCTTCGACCTTACTTACTTTTCCAATCAATAAGCCTTTAGGGAACACTCCGCCTAATCCGGAAGAAATAACAGGATGCCCTATCCTGATATCAGCATCATGCGGGATATATTTCATTTCACAAATATCACTCCCTTTTCCAATAACAACTCCTCTGGTTCGGTTATCTTGATCTAAAGCATCTACCGCGCTTCTTACGTCAGTAATTAAGAGAACTTTCGAGTAATGTGGAACCGTTTGAACAATATGTCCTACCAGTCCTTCATAAGTAATTACCGCCATGTTTTTCTTTAAGCCGTCATTCGATCCTTTATCAATAGTAATCATTTTAGCCCAGCTTATAGCATCCGAACCTATAACAGAAGCTAAAATCATTTCTCTGTCCGACCCTGATTTGTATTCCAGCATTTTGCTGAGACGCTCAAAAGCTTTTTTTTGTTCTGTATACTTCAGGGCCTCATGTTTTAATTTTTTAATCTCTTCTTCGAGATATCGATTGTTTTTTTGAACCCCGGTTAATGAAATATAATTATGCCATGCATTTAGAATCTTTTTGATCGAATGGAAAAACAGTGACTGAAATGGAGAAACAATAGAAACAACCGCTGTCTCTATAAAAGTTGGATTTTTGGTTTTAGTGCTGATTGAAATAATCAGGAGGGAAAAAAAACATATAAAGACAAAAGCTAAGAACTTTTTTTTTTGTGTATATTATTATTCATACGGAAACTTTCTTTAAAAGTTCTATTTCATCAAGAACCTTTCCAGTCCCTAATACAACCGCAGAAAGGGGGTCTTCTGCCAGGGTAATTGGCAAACCGGTCTCTTCCCGAAGAAGAACATCCAGTCCCCTGATCATTGCACCGCCACCCGCAAGAACAATACCTTTATCAACAATATCCGCCGCTAATTCCGGTGGCGTTCTTTCCAGGGTTACCTTTACAGTATCAATAATTATATTAACGGTTTCCGACAATGCCTCACGCACTTCATCTTCTGTAATAAGTAGTGTTTTAGGAATACCTGCCACAAGATCCCTTCCTTTTCCTTCAAGTGTATCATTGTTGCCTGTGGGATCTACGGTACCAATTTTAATTTTTAAGTTCTCTACGGTTCGCTCTCCTATGAGAAGGTTGTATTTTTTCTTGATATAACTGACGAGCGCTTCATCCATTTCATCTCCGGCAACTCTAACAGATTTGCTGTAAACAATACCCGACATGGAAATAACAGCGACTTCAGTTGTGCCGCCACCAATGTCTACAATCATATTCCCCGACGGTTCCTGAACGGGGAGACCGACTCCAATGGCTGCTGCCATGGGTTCTTCGATCAAATAGACCTCCCGTGAACCTGCTGATACTGCTGAATCTCGTACAGCTCTTTTTTCCACCTGCGTAATTCCCGAAGGAACCGCAATGATAACCCTCGGCCGTACAAGAGCTTTTCGGTTATGCACTTTCCGGATGAAGTGCCTGATCATGGCCTCTGTTATTTCAAAGTTTGCAATCACGCCGTCCTTCATCGGCCTGATCGCCTGAATGTTGCCGGGAGTTC
>JAUXJP010000239.1 GCA_030624695.1 Candidatus Dadabacteria bacterium
AACTAACAAGTGTAAATTCCCTGGGGTCATATCCCTTGTCTACGGATATTACCTTAATGGCTTTTTCCATATTTGAATTTACTACCTTAATAATCATTTCTGCTAAACTGTATTCATCAATCATAAAGGATTCACTTAGTTTTTTTATTGATTTTAAGGCAAGTTCTTTACTCACTCTCATACGGCCGCCAAGAAAATTATTTTCAACAATCCTACCAAGGAGCAGATTTGCATCAGTTACCGTAGGATATACTCCTTTTCCATAACAGGCTGGGCCTGGATCAGCCCCGGCACTTTGAGGGCCTACTTTTAGAGCACCCCCCGTATCAACATATGCAATCGACCCACCTCCTGCACCAATCGTTAAAATATCAATCATAGGTGTTTTTATCGGATATTCATCAATTACACTTTCTGTTGTGAATTTAATATTGCTATCACACAGTGATATATCTGTGGAAGTTCCTCCCATGTCGTAAGTAATAATTTTTTCAATTCCAAGCTGTGAAGCAATATTAAATGCACCAACGACACCACCTGCCGGGCCGGAAGTAATTATCCTTACAGGTTCATGTCCGGCCTGTTCCGGAGTTATTACACCACCATTTGACTGCAATACGTTTATATTTATATCCCCTAACATTTCATTAAGGGAATTCATATAATTTTTTACTTTAGGAATGAGATATGAATTTACTACAGTGGTAGAAGTCCTCTCATATTCTCTGAATTCTGGAATTATAGATGAGGATAAGGAAACAGGTATATTTAATTTTTTTAATATTTCACCCACTTTTATTTCATGTTCAGGGTTTACAAATGAATTAATAAAACAAACTGCAATTGTATCATATTGATTAAAGTCAATACTGTTAATAAGACTTTGTAATTCATTCAAATCTATTTCTTTTAAAATTTCCCCTGCATAATTTATTCTTTCATCAATTCCTACCCTGTTTTGACTCCTTACTAAAGGAGGGTTTTTTTCAAGGAATAAATCATAAAGTTTTTCTCTGTTTTGTCTTCCAATCTCAAGTATATCTTCAAATCCCTTTGTGGTAAGCAAGAGTACTTTCGCACCTTTTCTTTCGAGCAGGGCATTAGTTGCTACAGTTGTCCCATGTATAATATTAAGGTTTTGATTTGTTAGTTTACTAAAAAATTTTGAACCGCTAAGAATTGCGGCCGAAGGATCGTTCGGTGTTGACGGTACTTTATGTATTTTAAATTCTTTCCCGTCAAAAAGCACAAAGTCGGTAAATGTACCACCCGTGTCAACACCAAGAAATTGCATTTTTCGAAAAATAAGTCGAAGTTGTTAGTACTTACCCGGCTCTTCAGGGTATATTACATGAACCTTTTCTTCCGCAATCTCTCTTAGTGCGGTAACAACATGTTTGTTGTCTTTTTCAGATGCTAATGGCATTGCACCACCAACAATTTGTTTACCTCTTTTCATTGCTGCTACCGAAAGTGCAAAACGATTTTCTACTTTTTCCAGACAATCTTCTATAGTTACCCTTGCCATAATTGCTCCTAATATATATTCTTAATCTTTGATATATTACATAAGTTATTGTGCTTTTAAAGTCTTTATTTAATAATTGAGGTATAAATGAACATCAATGAGCTAAGTTTCGATGAACAGGGATTATTACCAGTAATAATTCAAGACCATAAATCAGGACAGATTCTAATGTTAGCATATGCCAATGCAGAAGCTATTAAACTGACTATAGATACCGGTTTTACACATTTTTGGAGCAGGTCAAGAAATAAAATCTGGAACAAGGGTGAAGAATCCGGTAACAAACAAAAAGTAAAGGAGATGTATCTGGATTGTGACAAAGATACACTGCTTATCATTGTTGAACAAACCGGAGTTGCCTGCCACACAGGTGAACCAACATGTTTTTATACAAAATCAGATTCTACGAAGAAACTGTCACCAGAATATAATATTTCCGAAATATCAAATGTTTTTAATGTAATTGAGGATAGAAAAGTTAATCCAAAAGAAGGTTCTTACGTAAATATGCTGCTTGAGGGTAGCAAAGACAAGATATTAAAAAAAATAGGTGAGGAAGCAGGTGAAACTATCATTGCAGCAAAAAACGACTCTGTAGAAGAATTTATTTACGAAATTACTGATCTATGGTTCCATTCACTGGTTCTGCTCTCTAAAATGGGTCTTAGACCGGAAGATATTAATTCCGAGCTTAACAGAAGGTTTGGTAAGAAAAAAGAAGATTATACACTTGATTAAGGCAGTTACCTGTTTTTCTTTGGCCTGTCTTTTTCCTCTATATATTCACCAATTGAAGTTTGCGCACGTACTGAAGGTGGAAGATTGGAAAGATCAGGCCTCGGCATATCAGTTGACAAGTCACTTGTAAAAGAAAAACTAGAAATTACTTTTTCAACATTCTTTTTCTCTCCACATGCACATTTAACATTCTTTTCATCTTCAGGGACATATATCAACTCTGAGAACCTATAATTTCTAAGGTTAATAAGAACTAATGTATTGCCTTCATTAAGATAAAAATCCATAAATACTGCATCTTTTGAGGTTTTCCCTGATTTGGCAACTACTTTATTATCTACCAGGTCAACAACTTCAATAGCATTAATATTTTCATACTTATTTACCAAGTCTGTAACAGATTTTTTTGTTAAACTCTTCTCTAACTCTTTTAAAGTATTATCAACATTTTTTCTACATTTAATACATTCG
>JAUXJP010000058.1 GCA_030624695.1 Candidatus Dadabacteria bacterium
AGGAATTTTTCTTTTAAAAAGCGCTATAGTTAACTCCTGGGCTGTTATTCCGGCTTCTCTAACATCCATTACCATGGAAAAACCGTAACTTGGCTCTACAGGGATAGAAATTCCATCTGTGTTATCTATCAACTGTTTAATAAACTTATAATTTTTTCTGATTAATTTCTCAGTGTTATCTATATAATCAGTATCTTTTAAAGCAGCCAAAGCCCCGTACTGAGCAATAAGGTTTGTGTTAAGGCGAGTCATGGATACTTTGGCAATTAAACATGCTCTCATTATGTCCGAATGTCCTGCCAGAAAACCGATCCGGACTGCGGCCATTCCGTATCCATGTGAAACACTGTAAACTGATACAACATTGTCTACATTAGTATCTCTCCATAGTGAACTCATAGGAAATTGTTCAGATTCTGGATCAATCCTGTGCGCGTTGTGGGTTATATCATTAATAATTATGATGTTATTTCGCTTCGCTATTTCTATTAGTGACAGTAACTCTTCTTTACTCTGAACAGTGCCAAAAGGGTTTACCGGGTCACATACTATGATTATTTTTGTCTTTTTTGTTATATATTTTTCTACTTCATGCGGATCAAGCTTAAACCTGTTGCCGGAATGTATTCTTATTTTTACAGGTATTCCGCCTGCCATAAGGATTGCAGATTCAAAATGAAAATAGCCTGGGTCAGTAATTATTACTTCGTCACCATCATTCAGAAAAGTATGAAGGGCATATGAAATGCTCGCCTGGCCCCCTTCGGTGCCTACTACTTCAAAGTTATTATTTCTCTCGCACTTAAATTTATATTCCGCACAGTAGTCCCTGAGTGAATTTATGAGATCTGGTGAGTATGGGTTTATATTAGAACCGATGGTTTGCCTTTTCATCTCCTCTACTGCGCTTTCAGGAGGTCCAGCATGACATAACATCCAGCCAAAATCAGCCCATTCATCCGGATCAAGGTCAATCCTGCCGTCTTTATATATCTCGGTGGGATCTAGTTTCAGGATTCTTATGGCATCCCTGTATGTCATATAGTTCCACATACCGTGAGGACTATTCATTACGGAATTAATTCTTTTGGCTTTTGTTTCTTCCAGCAAAGGCAATGATTCTGAATCTGCCTGCCAGCCAAGTACAAATCTTTTCTTACTCAATAATAAATCTCCTTAATACCAGGATATTATGTTAATTGTTCTAATATGCACTAACCCCTCATCAATACTACGGCATAAATATTAAAAGGGTCCATTCTAATTTCAGCATTTCTAAATCCTGCTTCTTCTGCCCATCTAACAACCAGATCAATAGGCCGGAGATGCCATACACACCTTTCCCCGTCCTGGTTTTTGAGGGATCTGGCAATTAATTCAATCTGGGGGTTTTGTGTTTGAACATTAAAAAGAATTGCATCGGGATTTAATATTTCTTTTACCTCTGACAGATGTCTTTTTACAGACTCATCATCGTGGATTATACCGTAAAGTCCTACTTCAATTAAAAGATTAGGTTTTCTGGTAATCCGTCTTAAATTTTCTGTATCAAGGGCATTACCCTGTTTGAATTTCACTTTATTACCAAGATTAAGTTTCTTTGCAATATCCCTGCTCTCTTTTAATACAGATTCTGAAATATCGCAAAGAAGCACTTCAATATTAGAAGTAGTTTCTCTTAGAATATCATAGAGATAATCAGCCTTTCCCGAAGCCAGGTCCACGATAAAAGTTGCTTTTTCGCTCCTTTCACGAAGATAACCATTTATCATATCCGACTGTATCTGTTTTATTGACCTAAAGGCTTTACATGTGACTTGATCCAGGAAGATTCTGTCCAGATACTTACCTATAAAAAGACTGCCCTGGGGTTTGTTAATATAAATATAGTTCATGGTCATTCCGGAATCGAAACCATGAGTAAATCCAGTATCAATCCCTTTTGACAATCTACCAACAGACTCAAGTAAAAGGCCCAATAACCTGTAATAGATATATCTTGGTGAATATAATGGCAGTGGGTTTTTCAGTTGTTTAAAGGATGGAGATATTCTACAAATCATACCATTTCCTCTCTTCATCCTCTCTGTCTGCATATATGCCATCTGCTACACTCTTTATTTCTTCAACACGTCTTCTCTTGTCTTCACTGTCTGCTTCTGATGTAAAATATTTATCTAATACTGACAGATGTACATTTACGTCGTTACTGACCTCTTCTAGTATTTTCATGCTTTTGGGGTCGGCCACACTCATGTATAAATCAAGTAATTCTGAAAAATGTATCAGTGATCCCCATGCATATGCATAATCATCAAAAGAATTATCATATGTTTCCAGTATATCGTAAATTTTTTGCCCTATTTCGGGAGGTTTATAAGTTTCAGGAGTTTCTCCCATTTCTTTAGCCCTGTCGGAGAACAACTTTGCGTGCCTGGCATTATCAGCGATTATCTTTGCCGTAATAAGCTTCATTTCAATATTTGATATATACTTTAGTTTTGAGCCAAAAAGGTCTACCCAGCAAAGCATACCGTAAGTGTGCCGTGTAAAGACTTTGGCAAGAGCATTTGGTTTTGATAATATATTTTTTAATTCTTCAGGGTTACGAATACTTATTTTATTTATCTCCTAATGTGTATTTTCAGTTTCTAAGTCAGCTTCTTTAAAATATTTACAAGTTTCATATCACCCTTTGCAGGTACCTGCCAGTTAACCTGTTTAACTTTTACCTGCTGTGCAACAAGAGAATCCTTAAAGATATCAAGGCCTACATTTATTACCTGCATCTCAGAATTAAAAATATCAGGTGCAGACTTGCCACCCTGGCTGGAATTTGAGGATATCAGGGACTCAATCTTTTGAATAGTTTCAAGTGCAAGCTTATTTGATTCAGCCTCAACAACTATAACAAGATCATTACCGGCTGCTTTTTCAATTTCTTTTGTCATAAGGCCGGCAGCCTTTAAAGCAAATTTTGCTTTTTCTGTAGACATTACAGCAACAGCATTTTTTACGCCTGTGGTTTCACTCATTGTTTTCGATATACGCATCAGTCGCAACGAGTCATAATAGTTGTTAACCTTTATTTTATATTCAGTAGCCAAATTATTATTCCCTTAATTTAATTTATATTCGATTGGACAGGACCCTTTAATTGTATTTGTAACATAACAATATCGTTTTGCTTTATTTACCAGGCTCTCTAAAATGTCCGGTTCAATTGAACAGTACACTTAAACTATACATTTTGAGAAAAGTGAATTTTTCCTGTCTTTTTCACCAATTACTTCTACTTTCAGGTCTCTTAATTCGACCCTACCTTTTTTGGCCACGTATACAAGGGAGATGCAAAAACATGAAGCAAGTGAACTTAGAAACTGTTCAGTAGGCATCATACCGGTATCTTCGCCGCCATATTCGGGTGCTTCATCCACCGGGACCTGAAACTGACGGGCCGTTACGCTTACCTGGTAATTTTTAATCCAGACTGTTTCAACTTTCATCAGGAAACCCCTTGTCAGCAACAGAAGTTAATAAATTGGTATTATTTAAAATATCATTATAGATAGCCAGATGGCTTTCTGCTGTAGCTTCCCAGCTATACTTTTCTGCAGTTTTCTTTCCACCGGATACGAGTTTTTTATTTAAATTATTATCTTCCAGTATGCTTATAATTCCTGCGGCAAATGATTTATAATCCATTGGGGATTCGAGCAAAGAATTATTTCCATCTTCCAGGAATTCTGTTAAAGGTTCAATATCAGAGGCAATTACGGGCAGGCCGGAAGCCATTGCTTCAAGTACTACAAGACCCCAGCCTTCTTTTATTGATGGAAAAAGAAAGACATCTCCGGCATTATAAAGATCAACTATCATATCCTCGGGAATATTCCCAAGGACAAAGATATCCTTGTCCAGCTTTAATCCTAGATTATCCATCTCATGAAAGAATTCTTCACGGTATTCTCTATAATCAAAAGGTGTTTCTCCACCCCCAAGGAGCCATACAAGGCGTTCTCCCTTGTTCAAAAAATGTGACCGGGCAAGATCAAATGCTTTTAGTGTTGTTTTGGTATTTTTTCGAGGTTCAATCCCTCCAATAGTAAGCAATACCCTGCATCCACTTACTGAAAATTTTTGTTTAGATAATTCACATAATTTTTTATTTTCTTTACCATCATGAAATCTGTTAAGGTCAACACCATTTGTAATACGTGCAGGGGTAATTGAATAATCTTTTTTTATTTGGTCTTCCCAATACTTACTAACAGCCAGCAGGTAATCGGGTTGAATTACGCTTTTTAACTGGCATTCAATTAGTGATTCCGATGTAAATTCATCTATATGGTGTACAGTCCTCAAAAAGAATTTAATCAAACCCCTGTTTCTAATTTCCAATAGTGCATTTGCTGAGATACAGTCCTCAGCGTGGTAAATATCATATACTTCATCAATACTACTCAGGTAATCAATATAAGCCTGAATATATGCATGTATTTTTTCTTCCATACTGCTAAATTCCTGTTTAGGGCACGGTATGAGAGTAAATGGAACATCCACTTTTCTGAAAAAACCTTTTTCCGTTTCGAGTGCAAATACATGAACTTTATTATCAAGTTGTTGTAATTTTTCAGCAAGGTTAAGTGTGTGAACAACCCCGCCCCTGGGTTTGGTTGAATATGTGAACAGAGCTATTTTAATCGGCTGCATCTATAACCTCTAAATTCTCAAGTCTTGAAATCAAAAACCTGATGCCATAAAATATTCCGATTGCTAAATCTGCACCCGAAGTTTCGCCCATTTTAATCAGTACTTTTGAATGGTTCGCGACATCGTTCGGATCCTTTGTTAAAAGTGAATATATCAGGTCCAACACCGCCAGGGGACAAACCCCTTCACAGGACTCCCGAAGCATGTTTAAACTAAATACTGTTGTTTTATCTGAGGCATTTTCGTAAATAGTATTGGCAACGTTATTAAAATATTCTTCATCGTCATGTCCATTACCCTTGAGAATTTCATTCCCTATTTTAAGACTAAGTATCAGGCCCGCCAGGAAATCGTCACATGAAGGCGTAAGTCCTGGCCCTAGGCCAATTATTGATTTTGTACTTTCCTTAACTGCTTTAACATCATACGAGAAAAGGCCCCACATCGTTCTTTCTATACCGGGCCTTGCCTTTTCGATAAAGCCCTCATTCTGGGGCTTTAAAAAAAGGTCAATAGAACCCATCAATTCGACGTTTTCCAATAATGGTACTAGCCCATCCCTGCTCGGAGATGTATAAATAGTATCTCTTAGGATTCTAAGATTTAACATAATAGTCTCAAGTCCCTTAACAGAACTAAATTCCGGCAATTCCGGGGGCATCCATTTTTTTATATTATGAATATCATTAAATACAAATTTATTACCTATTAATAAGCTGTTTTCCTGAGTTACAACCTCCATACCTTTTGTGATCCCAAGGGATTTGAAACTAAAATCAGCATCTTCCAAATAAATCACAATCGAACTTGCTGAAATATATTCATTGTATTTAATAACTCTTAGTAATTCGTTCTCACCAACTTTAATATAAAATGAGTTATCAAAAACACCTTCAATACTTCCGGGGCTTTTAATATCTGCCAGAGTTTCATAAGCGTTAATTCCAATTGAAACTGCATTTAATATAGTTGTAGGTTTTTCGTTCATTTGTAACATTTCTTTAATAACGTTTTGTGTGTTTTAAGATTAGATAAGAATTAATTAATCGAATTTTTTCCATTTGGGGCGGTCAACACCTGAATATGCACTCTTTAATATTATTTTTTTACGTATCTTCCAGGGAATTGATAAATAAATCGGTACAAATACTTTTTTCCAGAACAAGGGAATTATTCCATTTTCTTGTAAAGGTTTTGTAGTACAATCTTTGTACTTACTAGCCATATCTTCTGCAGCGGCCTGCATTAAATATTTTTCTGCATTTTTTCTTAACCACCCACCAAATGAGTTAGTTTCTGACAATTAATTGCACCTCGTTTATAAAAATTATTAACCTATTAATATTAATTTTTTGCCAATTTAGCTAACCCGGCCTGTGCTGCCAGGGCAATAGGTTCCATCAGGGCGCCAATTGGAGGTGAATATACATTCTCCATCCATGCAAAATCTTCCAGGGTAGCTCCTCTTTTAATTGAAAAAGCAAGAAAATCAGCCCTTTCTTTTATACCTTCACCGCCGGCCATCTGGGCACCCATTACTTTATGAGTTTCAGGGTCAGCAATAAGTTTAACCCTCATCCTTGTAACTCCGGGGTAGTACCTCGCCCTGGATATACCCTGAGAAAAAGCAACTATATGAGGGATACCAAGTGCTTTATGAAGGGTCTCTCCAAGAGATACACCGCCAATTTGTATTTTTCCACCGACCATGCCCCAGGGTACATATACAGGGTCATAAGAGCGGTCATCTCCTGCGGCATTTGCACCGGCAA
>JAUXJP010000021.1 GCA_030624695.1 Candidatus Dadabacteria bacterium
CAGATTTTGTTTATCGTTTTCAAGCTAGATGGTTTAACATTCCCAAAGAAAGTTTCAACGTTGTTGTATATTCGTTCCTGGGGTTAGCTAAAGTTTTATTTCTTTTCTTTAGCCTGACTCCATTTATTGCCTTACTCATAGTCGGATGATTGGAGGCTTAATAACCTCAACACTGCTTACACTGCTTGTTTTACCGGCTATTTACCCGTGGTTTAGTAAGGAAAATATTGGAAAAGTATAAATTACTGTAATTTAGTAATGAAATTAAAACCAACTTGGCTAGAATAATCCCATGCCTATATCCGGGAAATTAAACAAAGAACAGAATGAGGCGGTCACTCATCCTGATGGCCCACTGTTAATACTTGCCGGTGCAGGTTCCGGAAAAACCAGGACTATAACTCACCGTATCGCCTACCTGCTTGATGAAAAAAAAGAATCTCCTTACAGTATTCTTGCCGTAACCTTCACGAATAAAGCCGCAAACGAGATGAAGGCCAGGATCAATAAACTGGTTAAATCCGGATTTAAGGGCCTTTGGATGGGCACTTTTCACTCTGTGTGCCTCAGGATTCTAAAACGGGACATTGAACACCTCGAAGGGCTTAAGTCCAACTTTACCATATTTGATGACCAGGACCAGGTAAGGCTTATCAAGGACTGCCTGAAGCTGCTTGATTTAAATGAAAGAGTTTATGAGCCGCGCGCTATGAGAGCAAAAATTGACGGCTTTAAAAACCGGGGTTCACAGCTTAAGGATATTAATATTGAAACCCATGATGAAAAGATTAGAGACATTTACGAGCTATACGAAGAAGAGCTCAGGAGGCATAACGGCCTCGACTTCAGTGACCTGCTCAGCCTCACCGTAAAGCTGTTCAAAGAACATCCGAAGGTACTAGGATTTTACCAGGACAGGTTCAAACACATCCTTGTCGATGAGTACCAGGACACAAACAATCTCCAGTACCAGATTGTTAAATCCCTGGCTGAAAAGAATAAGAATATCTTTGTTGTGGGTGACGACAACCAGTCAATTTACAGCTGGCGGGGCGCCGATATTCAAAACATCCTTAATTTTGAAAGTGACTTTTCAAGTACAAAAGTTATCAAGCTCGAAAAAAACTATCGGTCAACGAAAAACATTCTTAACATCTCAAATGAACTTATTAAGAACAACCTGGAACGAAAAGAAAAGACCCTCTATACGGACAATGAAAACGGGGAACTTATTAATTATTATGAAGCGGCAGATGAACAGGACGAAGCTAAATACCTGATCCGGGAAATAGAGTCACAAAAAATTGAGAAAAACATACAATACAATGACATAGCGATATTCTACAGAACCAATAACCAGTCCAAGGCTCTTGAAGACGAGCTAATTCTTCGCGGAATACCTTATACCATTATCGGCGGTGTGGGATTTTACCAGCGTATGGAAGTAAAAGACGTGATTGCATACCTGAGGCTGATACAAAACCCCGATGACGACCTCAGCCTCAAGAGAATTATTAATGTCCCGATGAAAGGTATCGGTAAGGTAACGGTTAACAACCTGGAGCTTATCGCAAGGGAGTACAAAGTATCAATACTTAATGCAATTGAAATTGCCGTTAACAACAAAACTTTTTCACCCGGTACAACACAAAAATTGAAAAATTTTCATGAACTTATTACTAACCTTATAAATCTGTCAGGGGAATTAAACGCCGGGGAACTTATCGAGCAGGTACTTGAAGACACCTCCTACGTTGATTTTATTGAGAACGAAGAAGAGAGGGTCAACAATGTAAGCGACCTTGTAAACCTTGCAGGTGAATTCGACCTGGAGGATGAGGAAAAAACACTTGAGAATTTTCTCGACTGGATTGCACTTGCAAGCGATATGGATAAGTATGATGAAAACAGTGATAAGCTGACACTCATGACACTTCACACAGCTAAGGGCCTTGAGTTTCCCTATGTGTTTATCACAGGACTCGAAGAGGGACTCCTGCCCCATTTCAGGTCTATTGGAGAGTTTAAACAGCTTGAAGAGGAAAGAAGGCTTTTATATGTCGGGATCACAAGGGCAATGCAGAGGCTTTACCTCTCAAGTGCATCGCAGAGAAGATACTTCGGAAAAACCCAGGGGTCCATTCCATCAAGGTTTTTAAGTGAACTCCCCGAAGACCTGCTGAACAAAGCAAGTTACGAGGAGACATACGGAAGAAGGTACAATAGGGAAGAAGTAAAATATTCAACCAACTATTATGACGTAGACCTGAATATAATTGATGATGTCCCGGGGGACTCATCAGATGGCATTAAAAAAGGCCAGGGGGTCTCTCACAAAACTTTTGGAAAAGGAGTTGTACTAAAAGTTGAAGGGTCAGGAGAAAAGGCCAAGATCACTGTACTTTTTAAGGGCCTTGGCAGAAAGACAGTCCTTGCCAGTTTCCTTGATTAAAAACATTTTAAATTAAATCTAAGATAGTAGGGATTTAATTTTCAATCTTAATTCATTAATAACTTCTTCTTCAAACCATTGATTTCTTTTTAGCCAGATATTATTCCGCGGGCTTGGATGTGGCAATGGTAAAATCCCTCTTGGCAGGTATTCCTCCCAGGACTTTACCGTTTCGGTAAGATTTTTCTTTTTAGAATCTTTCAGGTGCCAGTTGATAGCATAAATTCCAATTGCAAGTGTAAGCTTAATTTCGGGAAGAACAGAAATGAGCTCCGTCCTCCATGTTTCGGCGCATTCTTTCCTCGGGGGCAGATCACCTGTCTTACCAGTACCGGGAAAACAAAATGCCATCGGGATAATAGCGACTTTCTTCGGGTCATAAAATGTATCTTTATCTATCCCCATCCATTCTCTTAACCTGACCCCACTGGCATCATCGAATGGAATTCCACTTTCATGTACTTTCCTCCCCGGTGCCTGCCCGGCTACAAGTATCCTTGCTTTTGGATGGATACGGAACACGGGGTTTGGGCCCATTGGTAAATGCGGCATACAAATAGAACATCCCCTTACTTCTTTTATTAATATTTTATAATTAGTAGTTGGCATTTAGAGTAGAAATAAATATACATTACTAAAAAAAATTTAAGAAGAACAACTAAGCGCAATTCCTTTTGCCCACTTCGGAGGTTCATTGGCATACTTTTCATTTTCAGGCTGTTCATCAAATGGCCTCATTAGAAGTTTTCTCACATTCTCAATCTCTGAATAATTACCATTCTCAACTGCCTCATGTATTGCCTGCTCGGCGATATAAGTCCGGAGAATATATTTGGGATTTACGAGGTTCATAGACTCTTTTCGTTTCAGGTCATCACTGTTTTCAGATCTAAGCCTGGCTTTATATCTATCTAACCAATCGGTTCCTGTCTTATTTACAAGTGATGTATTAACATCTGCATCTAAGGTTACATTTGATAGTTCTCTGAAGAAAATTGGGAAATCAATTTCATACTCTTCAAGAAGCTCAAGCGTATCGTCAATAAATTTTTTATCTCCGTCTACAAAACTCTTAAAGCCAAACTTTCCTGTCATTAAACTCAGATAATTCTCAGCATAAGCTTCCCTGAATTCACCAAGTGCTTCCTGTATATCTTCATTTGTTAACAAACAGCTAAGTGCCTGGAAATGTTTGTTGAGGTTCCAGAAGGCAATTGAAGGCTGGTTTTTGTAAGAGTATCTTCCAAAGTGGTCTGAATGGTTAGGTGCATAGTCATTTTTAAAAGTCTCCATAAAGCCATAAGGCCCGTAATCTATTGTGTCACCAATAATAGACATATTGTCCGTATTCATAACGCCGTGTGTAAAACCGAATGCCTGCCATTTGGCAATTAGCGTCCCGGTTCTTTTGGCTGTTTCATTTGCCAAAAGCTTATACTTACCGTCCTTATTAATAAAATCAGGATAATTGTTTTCAATTACATAGTCGGTAAGGATTTTTATATTTTCCTCCAACCCCCTGAAATAAAACCCCTCGAAAGACCCGAACCGGACATGGGACTTAGCCATCCTGATAAGCATTGCACCTGTTTCAGTTGTTTCCCTTTCCACTTTCTCATCGCTCCCAACAATACTTAGTGCTCTCGTGGTAGGTATCCCCAGGTGATGCATCGCTTCACTACATAGATACTCCCTTATCGTTGACCTTAGTACTGCCCTCCCGTCAAAACCTCTTGAATAATTTGTTGTACCTGCACCTTTTAGGTGAAGATCCCATTTATCGCCCCCTGAATTAACAACTTCCCCAAGCAGTATTGCCCTGCCGTCGCCAATATGCGGGTTATAAATACCGAACTGGTGGCCCGTATAATAAAGTGCTATCGGATCACAACCGGGTATAAGTTTTTTGCCAGACAGGTATTGTGCCAATTCTATTTCATTAAAGCCTAATATTTCAAGTTCAATCTCTGCTACCATTTCAGGGTTAATACAAATTAAAAATGGATTTTCAAACGGTTTGGGGTTAACAATATGATAGAATTCATCTGGAAGCTGCCTGTAAGTATTGTTAAAAGTGAGTTCGGTTATCTTTTTCATTTGAAATATTAATGTACAGCATCATGAAACATAGAAAAAATAAGATTAAACGTCAGCACGGAATTATAAAGGATCTTAAAAAATTCCTTGAAAAAGAAGTTGCCAGTAAGGATTTCGTTTCGGGCGTAATTCCCGGACGAATAACCGTTGGTAATGCAACCGGTGAGAAACTGAAAATACGTTATCAGTACAGCACTAAAAGCGGTGCAAAGCTTATTGCTGTAAGCGGTTCATCAGTACAGGAAATTTTTGTAATAACGGGTGAGCCGGAAAAGTTAAAAAAGCTTATAGACAAGTTCGCCTGAATATCTAGGAAAGAACTACCACGTTTTCACCAAGCAAGTTCTCAATACTCTTAATAAACTTATCTCCAAGATCAACAGTACAGTTTCCCACTTCGACATCAGCTATTTCGCCATTACTTCTTATATGAAGAATAATTTTGGAAGGCCCAGGGTACTCGTTAAATATCTCTTTTAGTTTGTTCATATTATCTGGTGTCGAATTAACCTCATCGAGACTAATATGGACAGAAGAATTAATCCTTAGCTGGCCGAGGGAATAAATTTCCTGTGCACGTATCTTGGCCCTTTCTTCAGTGGGATCAATAAAACCTTCTACAATTATAGGTTCAACCTTGTCTTCCAATATGTCCATGGATTTTCTGAGAGTATCATTGAAAATTATTACATCAACCGATCCCTTAAGGTCTTCAAGGACCATATTTCCATATATGTTTTTTCCGTTTTTGGTGTGCTTAATTTCAAGTGACCTTACGACTCCTGCCATCTTAATTTTTTTCTTGTTTTTAATTTCCAGTATTTTTTCCGAATCACAGTTTGAGCTATACATTTCAAGCTCAGACGAATACTTGAGCATCGGGTGGCTCGTGACATAAAAACCGAGCACATCCATCTCGTTTTGAAGCATTACTTTTTCATCCCATTCTTCGGTAGCTTCAAGTTTTGGAGGAGGAATAGTTGCATCAATATCAAACAGGGAGTGCTGTCCATCCGGGCTGCTTTTTTGTTTAAGTGCCGTATAGCTGATAAGATTTTCAAGTGATTTCATCAGTTTGGCCCTGCTTGGTTCGAGTGAAGTAAAAGCACCACTTTTGACCAGGCTTTCAAATGCCCTCCGGTTTAGCTTTGAGCTGTCGACCCTTGTACAAAAATCAAATATAGATTCAAAAGGCCCTTCTTCATTCCTTGTATCTATTATTGCTTTAACAGTGCTGTCTCCCACGTTTTTTATTGCCGAAAGGCCAAATCTTATTTTCCCGTCAACCGGTGTAAAACCCGAGATACTTTCATTTACGTCTGGGGCCAGCACCTCGATATTCATTTTATTACACTCGGTAATACTGGAAATAATCTTGTCTGTATTGTGCGATTCAATCGTCATAAGTGCAGACATAAATTCTGCGGGATAATGTGCCTTCAGATATGCTGTCTGGTAAGTAATTAGTGCGTAAGCGGTACTGTGGCTTTTGTTAAATGAATATTCGGCAAATTTCTCCATTGTATCAAAAAGTTCGGTGGCCTTTTTCTTTGGTATACCATTATCATTAGCACCTGTTAAAAACCTTTCCCTCTGTGCTTTCATTTCGGCGGGTTTTTTCTTACCCATTGCTCTCCTCAGAAGATCAGCCTCCCCGAGAGTGTAGTTTGCTATCTCACTTGCTGTCTGCATGATCTGTTCCTGGTAGACAAACAGCCCGTATGTATCTTTTAATATTTCTTTTAATGACGGATGAGGAAAATGAACTTTCTTTTTACCGGTTTTACACTTTACAAATTCATCTACCATGCCGCTGTCCAATGGGCCGGGACGGTAAAGGGCAAGTACGGCAATAATGTCATCAAATGTTGTTGCATGAAGTCTTGATAGAAGTTGTTTCATCCCCGTTGATTCAATTTGGAACACTCCCCTGGTGTTTGAACTTCCAAGTAATTTGTATACTTCTGGGTCATCAAGCGGGATCTTTTTTATATTAAATTCTTTATCTGAAATGTTATTGGCCTTTAAATAAGCTACGGCCTTATTTATTACGGTGAGTGTTTTAAGCCCGAGAAAATCAAATTTCACATACCCCAGTTTCTCTATACAGTGCATATCAAACTGTGTTACAGTCTCATCTCTGCTCCCCTTGTATAACGGGATGTAATCAGAAATTGGTTCGTTTGATATTACAACCCCGGCGGCATGTGTTGAAGCATGGCGCACCATGTTTTCAAGCGGTTTTGCAAGTTCTATCAACTCCTGGAGCTGCTCAGACTCTTCTACCATCTCTGATATCTGGGGCACTTTATCAAGGGCTTCCTGAATACTGAAAACTTTGCCCCTGAAAGACGGTATCATTTTTGAAAGTTTGTCCACTTCTCCATAAGGTATGCCGAGTACCCTGCCAACATCTTTAATAACAGCCTTTGAGGACATTGTTCCGAATGTACCTATCTGGGCTACCTTGTCCTTCCCGTACCTCTCGGTAACATACTCAATTACCTTGTCCCTTCCCTCTGTGCAGAAATCAACATCAATATCGGGCATGCTCACTCTTCCCGGATTTAAAAATCTTTCAAAAATAAGATTATAAGGAATGGGGTCAACATCGGTTATACCTAGTGCAAAAGCAACAAGGCTTCCCGCTGCACTTCCACGGCCAGGGCCTACAGGGATACCGTTTGTTTTCGCGTAATTTATAAAATCTGCCACCACAAGGAAATATGCGGGAAATCCCATCTGGCAGATAATTGCAAGTTCATATTCAAGACGGTCCTTGTAAAGCTTTGTTTGTTCTTCAGAGAAACTGCTCTCTGCAAATATTCCGTCCAGTTTTTCCCTAGACATTTTCTTTATATATTCTTCAAGGGTTGTCCCGTCAGGTATTTCAAATTCAGGAAACTTGTACTCTTTTTCTTCTTTGAATTCAAAATTGCATCTCCTGGACAATTTCACAGTTTCGTCAATTGCGTCCTGGAAGCCTGACATCGTAGCTTCCATCTGTTCCTTACTTTTAAGAAAGAACTGGTCCCCGGCAAACCTCATCCTCTTTTCATCATTTAAATTAGAACCGGTCTGTACACATAAAAGTGCATCATGAGGCCTGGCGTCTTCCTGTTTTAGAAAATGGCAGTCGTTTGTAGCAATTAAGGGTATACCGAGCTCTTTGCTTATTTTCTTTACTTCTTTATTTACAAAATTCTGCTCGGGAAGGCCGGTAGCCTGGACCTCTAGGTAATACCGGTCTCCAAATATTTCCCTGTACAAAGAAGCCACACTTATTGCCTTTTTACGGTCCTTGTTAAACAGCTCCCTTGAGAGTTCACTGCTCATACATCCGCTGAGTACTATTAACCCCTCGTTATGTTTTTGAAGCAGTTCATGGTCTACGCGCGGCCTTCTGTAAAACCCTTCAAGGTAACCCTTTGATACAAGGTTCGAAAGGTTACTGTAACCTTTCTCATTCATACAGAGCACTGTTAAATGAAAGTTTTTACCGTCGGAAGGTTTTTCAAGCTTTAATGTAGGAGTAACATACAGTTCGCAGCCAATAATTGGTTTAATACCTGCTTTTTTGGCCTTATCAAAAAAATCGTATGCCCCGTAAAGGTTTCCGTGATCTGTAAGGGCAACAGCCTCCATGCCAAACTCTTTTGCGCGTTTGACCAACTCTTCAAATTTTATCGCCCCGTCAAGGAGAGAATACTGAGAGTGCAAATGGAGGTGTACGAAGTTTTCACTCATATAGAAGTTTTATTATATACAACTAAAAACTTTCTATAAATACTTTTAGTTTTTTAAAGTAAAATTAATTATGATTTGCCCGGGATGTAAAAAGAAAATAGGCTTCCTAGAAAGCCTTACAATAGTAAACCCGCTTAATTTCAAGTGTAAAATATGCAGTAATTACATAACTTTAAGCAGGTCTTCAGTTAAATCATACCTTTTGATGCTTCTTGTTATATTCATAATCTCTTTTTTAGGTTTTTTTCAGCTTGAAACAAAAAGATTTCTTACAAAATCGTTCCTTTTATTTTTAGTCCCCACTATTTTAATATCTGTTACCATTATTCACTACTTTTTCTGGAACAATGCTTCTGCCGAATTGAAAAACCCTGATAAAGATGGTGCATCTGGTATAAGTTGCTGAGATTATGGATTAAAAATTACTTTTATAGCATTCTCGGATCTGCTGTCCATCATCTGATAACCTTTGGGTACATCATCAAGTGAGACCCTGTGGCTAATAACCTTTGTGGGGTCAAGTTTTCCGGATTCAATATGGGGTAACATTGTTGGTATATATGAAAATGCAGGGGCTACTCCACCTGTAAGCTTTAAATTCCTTAAAAAGAAATCAGTAATATTTAACGGGAAAGTTTCCCAAAACAGTCCTATTATTGAAACAGTACCGCCCGGTCTTATCATGTCATAACACTGCTGTAGGCATTCAGATGTACCAACGCACTCTATAGTCTTATGAGCACCCAGGCCGTTTGTCATATCTTTTATTAAATTTACCGGGTCAACATTGTTGGAGTTTATTGTTAACGAAGCTCCGTACTGCTTGGCAATCTCCAGCCTGTAGTCATGGTGGCCTATAGTAATTACTTTTTCAGGGTTAAACAGCGTGGCAGCAAAAGTTGCAAAAAGACCAACTGCTCCGTCTCCAAGGACAACAACAGTATCTCCCGGATTTATTCCGGCGCATAGTGCCCCATGATAACCGGTTGATATATTGTCTCCGAGAAACAAGGTCTTTTCATCGTTCTTATCTTCTGCAAGGCTTTCCGGTACTTTTACCAGTGTACCTTCTCCGTAATTTACTTTTACATACTCAGCCTGGCATCCGGGCTGGTCACCAAGAAGACCGCCAAAACCAAAACACCCACCGTTTAGGCATGACGTTGTTAAGCCTTCATCGCAGTAATGACAACTTCCGCAGCTGACCCAGAATGGCCCTATTACCTTGTCACCTTTTTTAAAGTTTTTAACATCAGAACCTATTTCTTCCACTCTCCCTACAAATTCATGGCCTACACCCGATCCTTCCGGAAGTGGAAAATGGCCTCTGTATATATGTAAGTCTGAGCCACAAATACCACCTGCTGTTACTTTTACAATTACGTCGTTTGGTGATGTAATCTTTGGGTCATCTATTTTCTCTATTCTTAAATCATTCGGGCCATATGTGAGTGCTGCTCTCATTATAAAATCTCCTAGAAAAATCTATTTTTTTGTAGCTGTTTTTCTTGTTGTAGTTTTTTTCCTGGTAGTCGTACGAGCAGAAGATTTTTTAGGCGCCGGTGTTTTCTTTTTAGCTGCAGACGGAGAAGCAGTC
>JAUXJP010000036.1 GCA_030624695.1 Candidatus Dadabacteria bacterium
AAGAATAATAGTTCCTTATGTTACTGGTTATAGATGTTGGAAACACAAGTATTACCTTCGGTGTTTTTAACAATGACAATTTAATTTCATCCTTCAATTTCAAGACAAATAAAAAATCAAATACAGAGCGATTTTCATTGAATCTGGCCAGAAAATTTAGTGAAAACAGTATTGACCCTTCCCTGATAAATGCTTCAATAATATCGAGTGTTGTACCCGAGCTTAAAGATGTCATTGACAAAACTATTAAGAATATTACAGGCTTTGAACCGATCGAAGTCAGTCATTCTTCCAAAACAAATATGAGTATCCTTTATGATAATCCGAAAGAGGTCGGAGCTGACAGGATTGTAAACTCGGTTGCAGCATATAGCATATTTAAAAAAAGTATCATTGTTGTGGATTTCGGAACAGCAACAACTTTTGACTGTATTTCAGCAGAAGGTGCATACCTGGGGGGTGCGATTGCACCGGGAATCAAAATTTCATCAGATGCATTGACACTTAGTGCCTCTAAATTACCGAGAGTAGATATTGAAAAACCAAGAAATATAATTGGTAAAAATACTGCTGAAAGTATGCAGGTGGGAATTTTTTATGGTTATGTCTCATTGGTAGACGGACTGATTCGATGTTTGAAAAAATCGATGCAGACTAACCCTGTTGTTATTTCTACCGGAGGGTATTCCAAAATCATGTCGGATGAATCCGAATTGATTAAACACTGCGATGAATGCCTTGCACTAAAAGGACTTCAAATCTTATTTAAATTAAATGGATAAAATTAAAATCTATAAATACCCGGGTGCCAAACCGGCATTACTGTTTATGCTGAGTATTAACGGGGAGAGGAAATACTGGATTATACAAAACAGCGTGGAATTAAAAAGTACAGGAAAGAAAATAGCATTTGAATTTGATTCTGAAACATTAAAAAAAGAAAAAGAATTTGAACTTTACGGGGAAGGAAAGCTTAGTGTTGAATATTACAAGAAAAAAAAGATAAAATTTACATCAAAGGGATTAAAAAATATTTCAGGTAACTATATCTTTTACATACCAAGCTGGGGATATCACACCCAGAAAAAGATATGGGTGTTGATTCCTTTTGTTAATATGTAAATGATATTAAAATACTTTAAGTACTAACTGCAAGCCGGAGGAAATTAGTGATTAAACATATAGTAATGTGGAAGTTAAAGGATAGTCATAACGGGGAATCAAAAAGCGAAATTATAGACCACGTAAAAAATATGCTTGAAGAGCTGAACTCAAAAATCAGTGAAATTGTAGAGCTTGAAGTTGGAATAAATTTTAATCCCTCAGACGCTGCATACGATGTGGTTCTTTACTCAACATTTAATTCCGGAGAGGATCTTGATATTTATCAGAAACATCCTGACCATTTAAATGTGGCCGGATATATTTCCGAGGTAAGAACAGAGAGGACCGTAGTGGACTATGAATGCTGACCAGTTTTACTAAAACTTTTCTGACCACGGACTATTTTTGTTTTTAAAGTTGAATATGCACCTATATTAAGTTGAGACAGGTCTCCGTCCCGGAACCTGTAATAACCCAGTGTTGCAATCATTGCAGCGTTATCGGTACAAAGTGAAGGTGAAGGGTAAAAAAGTTTAATATCATTTTCTTTACCAAACCCGGCTCCAAGTTCCCTAATCCTTGAATTACATGCAACCCCCCCGCATATAACTACTCTTTCTATATGGTACTCATTTGCAGCATTAAAAGTTTTATTCAGGAGGCTCCTGACGATTGATTCCTGGTAGCTTGCACATATATCATTTAAATCATTTTCATTTTTTACTTCATTCTTTTTTAAGAAGTAAACGAGTGACGTTTTAATCCCGCTGAAACTGAAATCATATGATTTTTTTGTATTTAACGGGAGAGGGAATTTATATTTGTTTCGGTCCCCGCTTTTTGATAGTTTGTCTATCATTACACCTCCGGGATATCCAAGACCCAAAGCCTTAGCAGCTTTATCAAAAGCCTCC
This sequence comes from Candidatus Dadabacteria bacterium, assembly GCA_030624695.1. Classification (GTDB taxonomy): domain Bacteria; phylum Desulfobacterota_D; class UBA1144; order Nemesobacterales; family JAJCZQ01; genus JAJCZQ01. Next base: position 2,019 of record JAUXJP010000036.1, read on the forward strand.
CCTGCAGCATCGTCCCGCGTTTTACTAATCAGTTCGAATTCTGTATAACCCCTTACAATATAAAGGTTTGTATGCCCTCCTGAAGCAATCAGGGCTATAAAAGGGAAATCAACTTTATTTTCAAGGTGCACTGCTGAAATATGTGCTTCAAGATGGTTTACTCCAAGGAGTGGTTTATCCAGGGAAAATGCAAGTGATTTTGCCGATGCCAACCCTACCAGGAGAGACCCAATCAGCCCGGGCCCCTGTGTTACGGCAATACCGTCAATATCTTCAAAATTTAAATCCGCTTTTGCAAGGGCTTCCTCAATAACAGGGAGTATAGATTCAAGGTGCATTCTTGATGCTACTTCGGGTACAACTCCGCCATATTTTGAATGTGTAGAGATCTGGGAAGCTACAATGTTTGAAAGAAGTTTCTTTCCATCTTCTACAACAGCCGCGGCGGTTTCGTCACAGGAGGATTCTATACCTAAAATATATTTATACATTTGATTCCATATATTACTTAAAATTACTCCTGACTCAATAATATAAATTTACAAAAATTATTACTTATACTTCATTTTAAAAATAATGCGGTTAACCTTATTTTCAGGAATACCGAGTCGGAGAATATCAATGGCATCAAACTATAAAAAAGAAAAAACACCCCAATCATCAACATTAACCCGTCAACCTTTCCCTAATTCAAAAAAAATCTACGTTCCCGGTCAAATTCATAATATCAGTGTCGGTATGCGGGAGATATCCCTCGAAGATAAAAGTATCCCGGGATTTACTGTTTATGATACAAGCGGGCCTTATACGGATTTGGATATAAAAATAGATGTTCATAATGGACTTGAGCCCATAAGGGACCAGTGGATAAGGGGAAGGGAAGATGTTGAGCAACTTCTTAATTTTACTTCGGAATTTACCAGAAAAAATTCTGAAAGCCTGAACGGAATTAAATTTTTATCACAAAGAAAACCTTTAAGGGCCCTTAAGAATTCTAATGTTTCGCAGATGCATTACGCCCGGAAAGGCCTTATTACCGAAGAGATGGAGTACGTAGCAATAAGGGAAAACCAGAGGATTGATGAGCTAAAAGATCACTATGGAAACATGTCCAGCTTTCATAAAGGCCAGAATTTTGGAGCAGGTATGCCGGGTGAATCAATAACCCCGGAATTCGTAAGAGACGAAGTAGCATCGGGAAGGGCAATAATACCAAACAATATCAACCATCCAGAATCAGAACCGATGATTATCGGAAGGAACTTCCTTGTAAAAATCAATGCCAATATTGGGAATTCAGCAGTTACCTCAAGTATTGAGGAAGAAGTTGAAAAGGCAGTTTGGTCCTGCAGGTGGGGTGCCGATACAATTATGGACCTTTCTACCGGTGATAATATTCACGAAACAAGAGAATGGATTATCAGGAATACTCCAGTGCCTGTGGGGACCGTACCAATTTATCAGGCGCTTGAAAAAGCCGATGGAAAACCTGAAGAGCTTACATGGGAAATGTACAGGGATACTCTGATAGAACAGGCCGAACAGGGAGTAGACTACTTTACGATCCACGCTGGAGTGCTACTTAGCTATATACCACTCACTGCAGGCAGGCTTACGGGCATTGTATCAAGAGGCGGCTCTATAATGGCAAAATGGTGTCTTGCACACCATAAAGAAAGTTTTTTATATACTAATTTTGAAGAAACATGTGAAATTATGAAGCAGTATGACATAGCTTTTTCTCTTGGTGATGGCCTGAGGCCGGGTTCTCTTGCGGATGCAAATGATGAAGCCCAGTTTGCAGAACTAAAAACAATTGGTGAGCTTACGAAAATTGCATGGAAACATGATGTCCAGGTTATGATTGAGGGCCCGGGCCATGTCCCAATGCATATGATAAAAGAAAACATGAAAAAGGAACTTGAATATTGCCACGAAGCACCTTTCTATACGCTTGGACCTCTAACAACTGATATTGCCCCGGGTTATGACCATATAACTTCTGCAATAGGAGCAGCCATGATCGGCTGGTTTGGTACTGCAATGCTTTGTTATGTTACACCAAAAGAACACCTTGGTCTGCCGAACAGGGAAGATGTACGCCAGGGGGTAATAACATATAAAATTGCAGCTCATGCTGCTGACCTAGCCAAGGGCCATCCTACGGCACAGCTAAGGGATAACCTGCTTAGTAAGGCAAGATTTGAATTCAGGTGGAAAGACCAGTTTAATCTTTCCCTGGATCCCGATACTGCAAAGGATTTTCATGATGAAACACTTCCTGCCGAGGGTGCAAAGGTTGCACATTTTTGTTCTATGTGCGGACCAAAATTCTGTTCCATGAAAATAACACAGGACATTAGGGATTATGCAAGGGAAAATGGACTGGGAAATGCGGATGCAATACAAAAAGGTCTTGATGATAAATCACGAGAGTTTAAAAAATCCGGTAGTGAAATTTATGTAAGTAATGATCTGTGAGATAAAGATCAGTTACTTATAATTATTTCAATCTTCATTTAAAATCTGTTTTTTTTGCCTGTAAATAAAGAATTAGGTATAAAAATGCGATTTCATTAAATCGCATTTACCTGTAGCTACATATAAAAAGTATAAAAAATTAACTGGTTAAAATTAAAATATGCCTAAAAGGGAAGATATAAAAAGTATATTAATTATTGGGTCGGGACCTATTGTTATCGGCCAGGCTTGTGAGTTTGATTACTCCGGGACCCAGGCCTGTAAGGCCCTTATGGACGAGGGGTACAGGGTGATTCTTGTAAACAGCAATCCTGCAACCATAATGACTGACCCCAGCCTTGCTGACAGTACCTATATAGAACCGTTAACACCTGAAATTGTGGAAAAAATAATAGCAAAAGAAAAACCTGATGTGCTTTTGCCAACCCTCGGTGGACAGACAGCATTAAATATCTCCGTAGAACTTGCTGAAACCGGGGTGTTGGATAAATATGGGGTCGAACTTATAGGAGCTAAACTTCCCGCAATTAAGAAAGCTGAGAACAGAGAACTTTTTAAGGAAGCAATGTTAAAGATCGGTTTAAATGTCCCTGAGAGCGGAATTGCTCATAATATGGACGAAGCCCGGGAAGTAGCTAACCGAATCGGTTATCCGATAATTATAAGGCCTTCATTTACTCTTGGGGGTACCGGTGGCAGCATTGCGTACAATAAGGAAGAGTTTGATGAATTTGCAAAATCAGGCCTCGACCTAAGCCCGGTATCCGAGATTCTTGTTGAACAGTCCGTAATTGGGTGGAAAGAATACGAATATGAAGTTATGCGTGACAATATGGATAATGTTGTAATTATCTGTTCCATAGAAAATTTTGATCCTATGGGTGTGCATACGGGTGACAGTATTACCGTAGCCCCGGCACAGACACTTACAGATAAGGAATACCAGCAATTACGTGACGCTTCTGTTGCAATAATAAGGGAAATTGGCGTTGATACCGGCGGCTCCAACATTCAGTTTGGAGTAAATCCTGAGAATGGAGAAATTGTTATAATTGAGATGAACCCCAGGGTTTCAAGAAGCTCCGCACTTGCTTCTAAAGCTACCGGGTTTCCCATTGCCAAGATTGCTGCAAAACTGGCCGTTGGTTATACACTTGATGAAATATCCAATGATATAACACGGTATACTCCCGCTTCATTTGAACCAACAATTGATTACGTAGTAGTTAAAATTCCGAGATTCACATTCGAAAAGTTTCCGCAGACTGACCCGACATTAACAACAATGATGAAATCAGTTGGTGAAGTCATGTCGATTGGAAGAACCTTTAAGGAATCTCTTCATAAGGCTATAAGGTCTTTGGAAATTGATTCTTACGGGTTTGAAACAGTAACCGATGACATAGAAGAAATAAGAGAAAAAATAAGAATTCCAAACTCAACAAGGCTATGGTATATAGCAGATGGTTTACGCCTTGGTATGGAAATTGAAGAAATTTTTGGGTTAAGCAAAATTGACCCCTGGTTTTTACATAATATCAAGCAGATAATTGACCTCGAAAATCAAATAAAGGAATTTAATATAGATTCTATTCCTGAAGAATTAGTAAAAAAGGCAAAGGAATACGGATATTCAGATCTATATCTTTCGGGCCTCATTAAATGTAGTGAAGTAGAGTTGGCTGAAAAAAGGAAGAGTATTGGAATAAACCCTGTATATAAAATGGTTGATACCTGTGCCGCAGAATTTGAAGCATTTACTCCTTACCTTTATTCAACATATGAATATGATGATGAGTCCATACCAACTGACAAAAAGAAAGTAATTATTCTTGGCGGAGGGCCCAACAGGATAGGGCAGGGAATAGAGTTTGATTACTGCTGTGTTCATGCCTCTTTTGCTTTGCAGGAAGAAGGCTATGAATCAATAATTATTAACTGTAACCCCGAAACGGTAAGTACAGATTATGACACATCTGACAGGCTATATTTTGAACCATTGACACTTGAAGATACGCTAGCTGTTATAAACAGAGAAAAACCTGAAGGGGTTATAGTACAGCTTGGCGGCCAAACCCCTCTAAAACTTGCAATCCCTCTGGAAGAACGGGGTGTAAAGATTCTTGGGACATCACCCGAAAATATTGACCTTGCCGAGGACAGGGAAAGGTTCCGGGACCTCATACTAAAATTAAACTTAAAACAGCCCCGTAACGGTATTGCCAGGAGTGAAGATGAAGCCCTGAGTATTGCAAACGATATAGGTTATCCGGTTATTGTACGGCCATCATATGTCCTTGGGGGCAGGGCAATGGAGATTGTTTACAGTGAGAAGGCACTAGTAAAATACATGAATGAAGCTGTAAGCGTTTCACCAAATCATCCTGTACTGATCGATGAATTCTTAAAAGATGCAAAGGAAGTGGATGTCGATGCAATAAGTGACGGCGACCATGTTGTAGTTGCTGGTATATTAGAACATATTGAAGAAGCTGGTGTACATTCCGGTGACAGTGCTATGGTACTCCCGCCATTTTCTATTCAACAGGAAATAATTGACGAAATTAAAAAACAGACAAAAGAACTTGTGCTTGCACTAAATGTTAAAGGTCTGTCTAATATCCAGTTTGCCATTAAAGACAAAGAAGTATATTTAATAGAAGTAAACCCCCGGGCCAGCAGGACCATTCCTTTTATAAGCAAAGCTATCGGTGTTCCGCTCGCGAATCTGGGTACAAAAATTATGATTGGGAAAAAACTTGGGGAACTCGGGTTTTCAAAAGAAATTTATCCTAAACATTTTTGTGTAAAAGAATCTGTTTTTCCCTTTATAAAGTTTACAGGAGTTGATACAATTCTTGGGCCTGAAATGAAATCTACCGGCGAGGTTATGGGGATTGACCCCGAACTGGACAAAGCATTTGCTAAAGCACAGATTGCCTCAGGCAATTCACTGCCACTTGAGGGTGTTGCATTTATCAGTGTTAAAGATGAAGATAAAAATGATACAGTATTAAATATTGCCAGAAAATTAACCGAACTTGACTTTCAAATAATCTGTACCGGAGGTACTTCAAAATTTTTGTTAGAAAACGGTATAGTAAATGAAAAGGTAAACAAAGTATCAGAAGGACGGCCTGACATAACCGATTATTTGAAAAATAATGATGTACAGTTGTTAATTAATACTACATTCGGCGAGAAGGAAGTTGCCCAGTCTTTCTCAATCAGGAGGAATACTATCATTTACAATGTTCCTTATTTTACTACTTTGGCCGGGGCAAAAGCAGCAACAGGTGCTATTGAAAGCATGAAAAAAACTGGACTGGAAGTAAAAGCAATCCAGGATTACCTGTAAGATTGGAGGAAAAAGATGTCAGTAGAAAGAGTACCCATGACACCGGGTGGTTATAAAAAACTTAAAGAAGAACTGCATAAACTTAAAACCGTTGACAGGCAGGAAGTAATAAAGGCAATATCTTTTGCAAGGTCTCTTGGTGACCTTTCTGAAAATGCCGAATATGAAACGGCTAAGAATAAGCAGTCCTTTATAGAAGGCAGGATCCAGGAAGTGGATGCTAAGATTGGAAGGGCAGAGG
>JAUXJP010000103.1 GCA_030624695.1 Candidatus Dadabacteria bacterium
CTTTATCTTGATATAAAGAAAACGAAGCAAAAGAAAGATCAAGACTGGCAATTCATACACTAAAAATCCAAATTAAAATCTAAAACGTAAAATCCCTCCACAACCCCTTTACGTTTCTTTACGATTTAAATTTATATTTTCTTAACGTTATTCATTGCAGGTCGTTCTGAAAAAAATAGATCCTGAAATAAATTCAGGATGACGAAATAATTATGCTCTGACTTGTCATGCTGAACTCGTTTCAGTATCTATAAATAATATGGCAGGAGACTAAGAAGGAAGAAGTAGGTAAAGAAAAAGAAACAAAGGCCATCGCGAACCAAAAGCGTGGTGATCCCCGGAAATCAGGAGATTGCTTCATTTCATTCGCAATGACGTCCTAACTACAGCTATAAGTAAATACCCCTACCTGTCATGCTGAACTCGTTTCAGCATCTATAAATATCATGGCAGGGGATTCCGAAACGAGTTCGGAATGACATAATATATATTTTTTCTTGACATAATTTTAATATAGTGCTAATATATAACCAACTGGTCAACTAAAGGAAAAAAAATGGGCAGAACAAGCGAAGCAAGAGAAAAATTAATAAACAGTGCAATCAACCTGATAAGTAGCAGAAGCTATTCATCTGTTGGTGTTCAGGAGCTATGTGACAATGCAGGAGTTAAGAAAGGGAGTTTTTATCATTTCTTTGACTCCAAAAAAGAGCTGACCATTATTTCTTTAAGGGCTATGTGGGATTTTTACAGGGACAACTGTATAACGCCATTGATAGAGTCTGATTTAAGCCTTGAAGAAAAGTTTGATTCACTATTAAATAAATCATACGAAATGAGTGTTAGTTCCAAGGAATGCAATGGATGTTTATCAGGATGCCCGTTTGGTAACCTGGCCCTGGAACTAAGTACACAGGAAGAAGATATAAGAATTGTGATAGAAAATATTTTCAGGGAATGGATAGACTGTTTTGAAAAAATAATAAATAAATCTGTAGATAGGGGTGAATTACCCGGAAATACCAACAGTTATGCAACAGCGCAAAGCATAATTGCATATATGGAGGGACTTTCACTTATGGGTAAGACGTTTAATGACCCCGAGATAGTAAAGAATTTAGGATGCGTGGTAAGAAATTTATCAATATGTAGTTGTAAAGAAGTCTAAAATATATTTTTTAACGTATACATAGATGACTGGTCAAATAACAGGAGGTATAGTCATGTTGGATAACACAATGGATTGCAGGGAAGTGGTGGATAAAGTGAAAAGAGATGGAATGCTTCATTCTCTTGAGCTCAACTACTATAAATGCCTCAGTGATGAAGAGCTTGTTCAGATGTATGTTGATGACTCACTTGAAGGAGCATTTAACGAACTTGTAGACAGGCATGGCGACAAGATCTTCAGAACTGCATACCGAATTACAGGTGATATGAATGCTGCGGAAGAAGTGCTGCAAAACGTATTTATTATCCTGGTACAAAGTCTCAGAAGCTTCAGAAATGATTCGAAGTTTACAACCTGGCTATATAAAGTTGCAATGAATACCAGCTTTATGTACCTGAGGTCAAAAAAGAAAGTTAATGACAGTGAAATGAAAATTGAAGACCTAACACGTTTTGATGAATCAGGTAATTTACAGGATGTATTCCTGAAAGACTGGAGTAATGTCCCGGAAGATAAAATTCTCAGTAAAGAAGGTAAAACAAAACTTGAAGAAGCAATTGACGAACTGCCTGAAAAATATAAATCAGTGTTTCAGTTAAAAGACATCGAGGGACTTCCCAACCAGGAAGTTGCTGATGTCCTTGATCTTTCACTGCCCGCGGTAAAGTCCAGGGCACTAAGAGCAAGGCTGTTCCTGAGAGAAAGGCTTTCTGATTACTACCAGGAATATATATAGAAAAACTCTACGGCAATGGCAGTTATTCTGAGGCTGAATTTATTAATGCCTCAAGCTCGCCATTGTCGTACATTTCAATACAGATATCACAACCACCAATGAATTGCCCATTTATATAAAGCTGCGGAATAGTCGGCCAGTTTGAAAAATCTTTAATACCCTGCCTTATTTCAGGGTCAAGAAGAACATCAACTGTTTCATATTCTTTATTGTAGGTGTTTAATATTTCTACTACTCTTGCGGAAAAACCACACATCGGCGTATCCCTGGAGCCTTTCATATATAAAATTACATTATTATTTTCTACCTGATTTTTTATCTTTTCATTTACATTGTCTGACATTTCAAGCCCCTTTTTGCTGAATATTTTTCCACTGCTCTTGTGTATATGTTTTCATTGACAGGGCATGGATAGCTTCCTTCATAGCATCACCCAACGCACTGTAGACCAGTTTATGGCGGTCAATAAGAATTTTATCTTCAAATTCATTTGAAACAATTATAGCTTCAAAATGGGTACCATCTCCCACAACGTTTACAAACGACGTAACAAGGCCGTTTTGGATTAAAGATTTGATTTCATCTGTGTTCATATGTGATATTATATATCCACAATTCCTGCTTTCAAGGTAAGTAATATTAAATGCTCAGGCTTCTGTTATCTATTGTTATACTTACTTCAATTTTAATTTACGCATTAATATATGCAAAATCTACTTTTTTAAAAAGGCCCGATAACAGTGTATCGATTATTGAACTTGGAAAGACAGTTAATGATGTCAGAGAGATGAACAAAAAACGTAATATAACTATTAAAGAGAATGAAAAACTTGTGGAGGATTTAGATGAAAATAATTAAAGATATTATGGTCTCATCCGTTCATACTGCTAATGAAAATGATACTCTAAGCGAAGTTGCAGTTAAGATGCTTGAAAAAAATGTAGGCTGTCTTCCCGTGATGAATGATGATGGAAAACTTGTTGGTTTTTTGTCCGAAACTGATTTTGCCGGTAAAGAAAAACTAATACCCTTTTCCAGGAACCATGCCCCGCAGCTATTTGGTATATGGCTGAATGAAGGCGGCATAGAAGAGATGTATAAAAATGCAAAAACTATAAAAGTAAAAGAAATTATGTCTACACCTCCAATCTCCATAGAACAGGATGAAACAATTACGGATCTCATAGAAAAAATTATGAAATACAATATACACAGGATTCCAGTTGTTAATGGTGAAGAACTTGTTGGTATAGTATCAAGAAGGGATTTGTTAAAACTCCTTATTTCTAAAGAATAGTTATAAAATGGGTAAATTTAACGTTAGCCCGGGAAAAGAAAATGCTCTTATAAAAAAAATGGACCAGCTTCAGATTTTTGAAAAGGACCTTGTAGAGACATTTGTAAAATCCCGCGGAAAAGGTGGACAAAACGTAAATAAAAACAGTACATGTGTAAACATTAAACATATACCTACCGGTATTACTGTAAAATACGACAAAGAAAGATCCCAAATTTTAAACAGGTTTTTTGCAAGAAGGGAGCTTTTAAAAAGGTTTGAAGAATTTAATACTGGTATTTGTTCGGCTGAAGAAAGAAAGAACAAAAAAGTAAAAAAACAAAAGGCCAGGAGAAAAAGAAAAACCTTAAAGAAAATTAGCACTACTAAATCTGATTTATAATAATTACAATTATTATTCAATGTGACAAATATTTCACAAATGACAATTATTGTAACCTTCTTTAATTTAGCAACTAAAAATTACCAGCCAAGTAAAATCCCACTTATTTATAATTATTCAATAAATTAAGATATTTATGTCTTTTCAGTAAAAATACCCGTCTAGTTGGTATGTAATTTGCATTAAATTAATATATAAATGTTTTAGTCTCAAAAGGAGAATACAATGCCCAGGATGCTAATTATCGAAGATGAAGAACTCTTAAGGAATTTATACAGTGAACTTCTGGAAATGAAGGGGTTTCATGTTGATACTGCTATTGACGGCAAGGCAGCATTAGAGCAACTGAATGAAATTAGAAAACCAGATCTTATACTACTCGATATTAATATGCCTGAAATGGATGGAATAGAGTTTTTAAGGATTATAAAGGGTAATGAAAAATTAAAAAGAATTCCTGTGGTTCTTGTTTCAGGAATAATTCAGGTTGAAAAAATCAGTGCAGGGCTTGATCTTGGCGCTGTTGGCTATATAGAAAAAGCAAACTCCCCGGTTGAGGTAATTAGTAAAATAGAAATGATATTGAATTCAATACTCAATACACCTATGAAAAGAAATGAAATGAAAATCGGCCCAAAAAAACTGGGTGACGAAGATATCAGATCGATGTGATTATTAAAAACCTAAGATTAATCGTTGTAAGGATCGTTAGGCTGGAAAATAACCTTGTAGGTTTTCTGGCTCACCTTTCCAAAATAGTTTCTCGCAGAAACGTACATCTCTCCCTCAGCATTCAAGAAAAGCTCGTCCCTTTTACATTGGTCCCTTAGATAAATAAGTCTGAAATTGTGTACAGCCAGTCTCTTGGTATCAACATCGGTTCTTCTGAATAAACCCGGAACATTCTTATTTGATGACGATTGACCTGCTCCGGAATATACTTGTCTATCCTCTCTATTTAAACAGGTATAAGTCAGGGCGGTTCCAACAATTACATGTTTTACACCTGATTCTTCATCAACTGCAGAGCCTAATAACTGAATATTCTGTGACAGCTTCATGTTAATTACAAGGGGTTCATCTTCCGGTGTGGTAACAGGTACCATATTGACCAGTAATACAAGCTCCGGAGGTGTTGGGTCAGAATCAGCAGTCAGTTTTATATTATTCGTTGCACACGAGGTTGAAAGCAGCATTACAAGAATCGCTACAAAAATACTAATTTTGTTTGTTGTGCCCATTAATAATCTCCTCTAAAAGGTCTAAATCATGAAA
>JAUXJP010000109.1 GCA_030624695.1 Candidatus Dadabacteria bacterium
TTCCCGGTGATAAATATAGATTTGGTAACATTGAAATAGTAGGAAATAAAAAAACCCCCACATACCTTGTGAGAAGGGATATTATTTTTGAACCGGGTGAAGTTTATTCACTCGAAAAAGTATCAGAATCTCAAACAAGGATTTTTCAGCTCGGGTTATTTAAGTCTGTAATTATTAACCAGATTTATAACGATGATACCCTTACCGTCGATACACTAATAACTGTTGTGGACAGGAAACTTGGAAGTGTAAGGTTTGGGGTAGGTTTTGGTACGGAAGATAAATTAAGGGGCCAGATCGGCTGGACCCAGAGAAATTTTCTTGGCGGCGGCAGGAACCTTGAAGTACTTACGAAAGCATCTTTTATTGTTCAGTTGATTCAGACCAGTATTACCCAGCCCCATGTCATCGGGCGTGACTCCGAACTCACAGCTCTTGTAAATTTCCAGCGAGATGACCTCCCGGGTTATGAAGGCTCATCTGTAATATCCTCATTAACATTGTCAAAAAGGTTAAGCCGGCACCTGAGGGGAAACGGGTCTTTTAATGTAATTTATTCAAGGATTAACTCCCAGGCCACAAGGACACCAATAGAACAGAGCCAGGAAAACGTGTTTCTAACCACATTTGGCGGTGGACTGAATTATAATACAACCGATAATATCTTTGACCCCAAGAAAGGCGTATTTGCAGACCAGAGGTTTGATACAGCATTAAAACTTTTTGGTTCAAATGTAAACTACCTTCTTTCATTTACCGATATTAGGTTATACAAAGAGATCAAAAAAGACATTGTAATCGCAAAAAGATTACAGTTCGGGATGCTGTACCCGTTTGGTTCAACCGGGGAGTTTGATGTTCCTATTTTTAAAAGGTTTTTCGCTGGTGGCAGCAACAGTGTGAGGGGTTTTCCCTTTCAAAAACTGGGGCCGCTGGACAGCAATGAAGACCCGCTTGGCGGTAACTCCCTGCTCGTAGGAAACCTTGAAGTAAGGTTTCCCTTTTATGCAGATTTGGGGGGTGTTGTATTCCTGGATTACGGCAATGTTTTTCCCGACAGTTTCAGCTATCCCCTGGATAAACTAAAATACGCGGTTGGTACGGGTATCAGATATAACACCATCATAGGGCCTTTAAGACTGGATTTCGGATATGCACTCAATCCAAACCCGGATTTAAACAGGTTCCAGGTTTGGCTAAGTGTGGGTCAGGCTTTCTGATTTTATGACATTATTTTTTTTATTCCACGTGCTGCCTGCATGATTCTCATTTCATTTTCGACAAGGGCAAGTCTTACATAACCCTCACCGTATTGTCCGAACCCTATTCCTGGGGAAACAGCAACTTTTGCTTTTTCAATAAGCAGTTTAGAAAACTCAAGTGAACCTATATCTTTGAACTGTTCAGGTATTTCTGCCCATACAAACATCGTTGCCCTTGGTGTGGGTATTTCCCATCCTGCCCTGTTAAAGGATTCTATTAATTTGTTACGCCTCGAAAGATAAAGAGCATTTATCTCCTCAACGCAGTCCTGCGGACTGTTAAGTGCATGGATAGAAGCTATCTGGATTGGCTGAAAGATGCCATAATCTAGATAACTCTTAATTCTTTTTAAGGCAGATATTATTCTTTCGTTCCCAACCATAAAGCCAACTCTCCAGCCGGGCATATTGTAACTTTTTGACATTGAATAAAATTCCACTGCTACGTCCTTAGCACCTTTTACCTGCAATATACTGGGAGCCTTGTATCCGTCATAACAGAGGTCGGCATATGCGAGGTCATGTACAATGACCAGACCGGCTTCTTTTGCAAGGTCAACAACTTTCTCAAAAAATTCCGGGCTGGCAGTCATTGTGGTAGGGTTATTGGGGAATGAAAGTATCAATACCTTGGGTTTTGGCCATACTTCATTGAGAACCTTTTGTATAGAATCAAGTAGCTGGCCCTCGTCATAAAGAGGAATACTCTGCACGTCTCCCCTTGATATTATTACTGAATATATGTGTATCGGGTATGCTGGGTTTGGTACGATTACGTTGTCCCCGGGAGACAATATTGAGAGCATTAAGTGCGAAATTCCTTCCTTTGAGCCAATAGTAACAACAGCTTCGGAGTCAGGGTCTATATCTATATCGTATTTTCTTTTGTACCAGTTGCTTATTGCGAGCCTTAGTTTTGGAATACCGGCGGAAGAGGAATACCTGTGGTTCCTCGGATTTGATACAGCTTCTATAAGTTTATCAACTATATGCCGAGGAGTTGCCTGGTCAGGATTTCCCATGCCCAGGTCAATTATATCCTCCCCTTGTGCCCGTGCCTTGGTCTTGTATTCATTTACAACGTTGAACACATAAGGGGGAAGCCTTTTTATAAGTGAAAAATCGTCTGTTGAATTACTCATTATTTTTTATCCCCGGATATTTAAGGTTAGAATTTTATTCTAATCCTTGACAATCTCAAGAAATTTATTGCAGAATAAAATAATAATATGAATACCCGTATATATTTATTCTGCATACTATTGATATTGTTTTTACCCTGCAGCTCAAACTCGGACCAGGTTTTTGTGAAATCAGGTCTTGCATCATGGTACGGGCCGGGGCATCATGGTAACAGGACGGCAAGTGGAGATCAGTTCGATATGAAGGCCTATACTGCTGCTCATAAAACCCTTGAATTCGGTACTAAGGTAAAAGTCCTGAATATAGACAACGGCAGAATGGTAGTGGTCACGATTAATGACAGGGGCCCTTATGTTAAGGGAAGGATAATCGACCTCTCCAAGTCTGCGGCATCACAGCTCGGATGTATGAGGAAGGGGATATGCAGGGTTAAATTAGAGATTGTACAGGATAATTGAAACACGGATTTAATATGAAAAATACAGTATTGTTCGGAATGGTACTAATAATTTTTATGTCCTTTGGCTGTGGCAGTAAAAAAAGTTCCAGGGGGTACAAACATTCTGACGAGTTAAAAAATGTAGATGGTTATACCCAGACCGGACTTGCTTCCTGGTACGGAGACAAGGAACACGGAAACCTTGCCGCAAGCGGTGAAAGGTTTAGCAAGTATGACTATACTGCTGCCCATAAGTCACTGCCATTTGGTACAATTGTAAGAGTAACCAATCTAGAAAACGGAAAGGATGTTGTAGTTAATATTAATGACAGGGGGCCTTTTATAAGGGGCCGGATTATTGATCTTTCCTACAGTTCAGCAAAATCCATTGACCTTGTAAGGACTGGTGTTGCCAAGGTAAAGGTCGAGGTAATATCTTCACCTTCCCGGAGGAATGAGAATTATTTTAAACCCATATACACTGTCCAGGTAGGTTCATTCAGCAGTAAAGTAAATGCTATGGGTCTGAAGGATGAACTTAGCTCCAGTATCACAAGAGATGTAAGAATAGAGTCTATTGAGATAAAAGGGGACATGTATTACAGGGTAAGGGTAGGCATGTACTCAAGTAAATCAAAGGCAGAATCCATGAAAAAAAAACTAAGAGATTATGGATACAGCGGCAAGGTAATTCTTGAATAGATAAATTTATCTTCCTAAATATTTCGCAATTTTCCCTGTTGGCATATTTAATCATTGCTGGCATTATTAACATATGCCAAAAATTCGAATAACTAAATTTAAACAGATGAAGCAAAAAGGTGATAAGATTTCGATGATCACCGCTTATGATACAGCTACAGCTGAGCTTGTAGACTCTGCCGGAATTGATTCCGTCCTTGTGGGTGATTCACTCGGAAATGTAATACAGGGCCTTGAAAACACGCTTTCAGTAAGTCTTGAGGAGATGATTTACCACACAAAAATAGTATCACGGGGTATTAAAAACGCACACCTCGCAGCCGATATGCCTTTCCTATCCTATCAGGTGTCTGTGGAAAGTGCCATAAATAATGCGGGAAGGCTGTTAAAGGAAGGGAATGCAGAATCTGTAAAACTGGAAGTAAATGAGGAATACATCGACACGGTTTACGCTCTTAATAAAGCAAGTATACCAGTAATTGCGCATATAGGGCTCTGTCCGCAGTCTGTGCATGTTACAGGTGGTTACTTGGTGCAGGGAAGAAAAAAGAATGATGCAGAACACCTGCTTCAACTCGCACATCTTGCAGAGGATGCCGGGGCTTTTTTAATAGTTCTCGAGAGTATCCCCGGTGTACTTGCTGAAAAAATTACATTATCATTGGCAATTCCAACTATAGGGATAGGGGCCGGGAATAGATGTGATGGGCAGGTACTTGTCTTTAATGATATGGCAGGACTAAGCCCGGATCCTCTTCCAAAATTTGTAAACAAGTTTGCAGAGGGAAGAAAAATATTTATAAAGGCAACCGAGAAATATATCGAACAGGTAAAAAACCAGAAGTTCCCTTCAAAAAAAAATAGTTATGAGTAAGAATATCCGCATTATTTCATCAATAAATGAGATGAATGAATTTTCGATTGAATTAAAACGCGGCAGTAAAAAAATTGCATTTGTCCCCACCATGGGAGCGCTTCATGAAGGCCACTTGAGCCTAGTTTCCAAAGCTAACCAGATTGCTGACCATACTGTGGTAAGCATATTTATTAACCCTACGCAGTTTGGACAAAATGAAGACTTTGGGAATTACGCAAGAGATCTCGAAGGCGACACTGATAAATTATCATCTTATAAGGTAGACGCAGTCTTTTTACCTGACTCAAAGGATATTTACCCTGAGAATTTTCAGACATATTTAGAAGTAACAGAAATTCAGAAAGAACTTTGTGGTAAATCAA
>JAUXJP010000066.1 GCA_030624695.1 Candidatus Dadabacteria bacterium
ATACTTTCGGTACCTACAATCGAAGGGGCCTGTTATGAAGTGGACCTAGACCTTCGGCCATCCGGCAGGTCCGGCACATTGGTAACTTCGTATGAGTCTTTTAAAAAATATCATGAAGAAAGTGCCCAGCTATGGGAGAGGCAGGCACTTATAAGGGCGGTTCCAAGTGCCGGAGATAAAAAGCTGTCTGAAAAAGTCTTAAAAACAGTAACGGATTATGTCTACTATAAACCACTTGATGATAATTTTTATCTTGAAATTAACAGGCTTAGAAGCAGGATGGAAAAAGAACTTGCAAAAGAAAGTGTAAGTAAAGTTAACATTAAAACGGGTAAGGGTGGACTTGTCGATATTGAATTTATAGTCCAGATGCTTCAGCTACGTTACGGAAAAAAATACCGATCCATTAGGCATGGCAATACCCTTGAAGCAATAAAAGCACTTGGTAATAAGGGCCTTGTTGACCCAAAAGAAGTATCCTGTCTTGTGGAAGGGTACAGATTCCTGAAAAGAATGGAAAACCTGTTAAGACTTTTAAAAGATAAATCAATTAGTGATGTTAAAGACAGTGATTTTGACAGGTTGGCAATTGAATCAAGAACTTACAAGAAAGGAAAAGAGTTAAAAAACAGGTATAAAGATATAACCCATCAAATAAGGGATATTTACAGGAAATATTTTAATTTATGAACGATAAGAGTTGTATTTTTATACTTGCAGATGGTGCAAGGGCAGACCTCTTTGAATATCTTCTGGATAAAGGCGAGTTGCCCAATATTTCTGAATACATTGTAGAAAGGGGAAGCTATTCCAGCGGTGTAACTGTATTTCCCTCAACAACCGGGCCAGCTTACACCCCTTATCTTCTTGGCAAATTCCCCGGAAGATGCAATCTGCCGGGTATAAGATGGTTTGACCGATACCAGTATGCGCAAAGCAGGTTTTCACTAAAAGGGGTCAGAAGCTATATCGGGCCCGAAACTTATCTTATTAACAGTGACCTTGATACAAACGGCACTCCAACATTGTTTGAACTCATACCAAGAAGTGTAAGTATTCTGAATGAAATCACACGTGGACTTAGTTCTAACAGGGATAAAACCAAGTTTAAGAAGGTATTTTTAAAGATAAAGAGCCATTTTACCGACAGCAGTAATGAGGTGGATGAAGCCGGGGGAAGGCTCCTTCTGAATTCATTAACTGAAAAACCTAAATTTTTATTTTGTGTTTTTATGGGTATTGATACATATTCTCACCAGTTTCACCCATTTCATAAGAAAGTAATTAATTCTTACAAGTTTATAGACAATTATGTTGGAGAAATAGTTGCGTACCTTAGAAAGGAAGAAAGGCTCGCTGATACCCTTATAACCATAGGGAGTGACCATGGGCTTACCCCCACACATTCACATTTTGATACTCCGCTGTTTTTGGACAATCTGGGTTATAAGACACTCTATCACACCAATATCTTTAACCATCTGATGGATGCTGATGCTTCCGTCATGGTTTCCGGAAATTCCATGGCCCATATTTACATTAAAAGCAAAGACGGGTGGAATAGAAATGCATTCATGGATGAAACGGAAAATGTTGTAAATGAACTTCTTGGAAGAAATGAAATTGATATAGTTGCAGGTATAAGATCAGATTCTAAAGTAGGAATAAAAAGTGCCAGGGGTGAAGCTATTACGTGGAGTGAAAACGGGAATATAATGTACAAGGTTGTTGGCAATGATCCTTTTGGGTATAAAAAAATCCCGAAAAAATTAACCACGGAATCTGCATTTAAATATACTTATGACTCGAACTACCCTGATGCAATTGTTCAGCTGTTACAGCTTTTTGAATCACGCAGGACAGGTGACTTATTAATTAGCGCTAAACCCGGAATTGACCTCAGGGCAAGACACGAAAACCCTGAACACTGTGGTTCTCACGGATCACTTGTAAAAAGCCATATGATGGTACCGATAGCAATGAATGAAAAAGTAAACAGCTCTTACGTGAGGAGTTCGGATATTTACCCTACAATTCTAAAATATCTTGATATTGAAATTCCATCTGGAATTGATGGTAAATCCCTAATTTAATTTAAGAAGATTTTCTATTTCTGTTGTGATAATCTCTTCATTCTTCTTAGTAGAAATTGAGATTTCTTTTACAAGAAGGCTAAAGGCATTATCCATAATTCTTTTTTCACCAAAGGATAATTCTTTGTCTTTTCTTAGTCTGTGAATGTCTTTAAGTACTTCAGCAACTTGAAAGATATCTCCGCTTTTCAGCTTGTCAGCATATTCCCTGTATCTTTTGTTCCAGCTTAAACTCCCATTGGCAGAAGCACTGGCAGATTTTTTGCTCTTGCCTAGTATCTTAAAAACTTTTGGCACTTCTTTTTTTGGCACTACGTGTCTTAATCCAACTATTTCAGCATTTGCTGTAGGAACCATTAAAGTTACATCGTTCTCAATAACTTTTAATATATAAAAAGAAGATTTGTTCCCACCAATTTCCTTATCTTCTATACCCTGAACTTCAACCACTCCATAATTTGGATAAACACCAGTCTGCCCAACCTTAAACATTTTCATTTAGAAAGGTAAGGGTATCATAAAATAAAGGGCTGGTCAATTTTGCCTGCCGGGGCATGCTAAATGAACGAATGTGAATTTCTTATAATTGGAGCTGGAATAACAGGACTGACTATCGCGCGCGCGCTCGTTTTAAGGGGGCGAAAAAATATTATTGTAGTCGAGAAAGAAGAAAAAACCGGTATCCATGCTAGTGGTAAAAACAGCGGCGTTTTGCATGCCGGCATTTATTATACTCCTGATTCGCTAAAAGCCCGGTTCTGTGTAGAGGGGAACAGAATGCTTTCGGAATACTGCAGATCGAGGAAGTTAAACCTCAATAGATGCGGTAAGGTTATTGTTGCAACTGACAAAGACAAACTTTCATCACTTTATAAACTCCAGGAAATGGCAGTTAAAAATGGTGTTAATTCGAGGATAATAAATTCAGGTGAATTAAAAGACATTGAACCGTATGCCTATACTTATAAAGAGGCAATTTTTTCACCTGATACTTCCGTGTTTAATCCAAAGGAAATTTTAGATTCAATATACAATGAACTTATTGATTCAGGCCATGTAAAAATACTGTTTAATACAGGTTTTGTAAATCCATCCAGTGACAATACAGTATTAACTAGCAGCGGCCATATAAAATACGGGCGTTTAATAAATGCCTCGGGGGCTTTCTCGGATAAGATTGCACACAGTTTCGGTACAGCAGAAAATTATAAGATACTTCCATTCCTGGGTACTTATTCCAGGATAAGAGAAGAGAATTCCGGTTTTGTAAGGGGCAATGTTTATCCTGTCCCTGACGACAGGACACCTTTTCTTGGTGTTCATTTTACAAGGGCACACGATGGCACAGTCTATATAGGGCCAACTGCTATTCCTGCAATTGGCAGGGAAAGTTATGATTTTGTTTCAAACATTTCACTTGAATCCCTTACAATTTTATACAGGGACTGCGTTATGTTTTTATCTAATACAGCTTTTAGGGAGAATGCTGTGTCTGAGGCCAGAAAGTATTTAAGTTCATTTCTATATGATGAAGCTAAAAAGATGATCCCGTCACTTGAAAAAGACCAGGTAATTCATTCAAATAAAGTGGGTATAAGGCCTCAGCTTGTGGACTGGCCAAAAAAGGAGCTTGTGATGGATTTTTTTGTAATTGAGAAGGGCAACACTCTCCATATACTAAATGCAGTATCCCCTGCCTTTAGTTCCTCTATGGCATTTGCAAAATACGTAGCAGATGAA
The DNA here is from genome assembly GCA_030624695.1 of Candidatus Dadabacteria bacterium. GTDB lineage: Bacteria > Desulfobacterota_D > UBA1144 > Nemesobacterales > JAJCZQ01 > JAJCZQ01. The sequence continues at coordinate 3,834 of JAUXJP010000066.1, forward strand.
TACCTGTGTTAGTTATTTTATGATGAGAAGGCAAATTTAGTGCCCTGCTTCCTTTAGCCGTCCTTTTATAGAATCGGTTAGCAGGTCAAACCGCTGGAATGCTTCCTTGCTGATTACTCCCGAGCAAACCATATCCATTCCTATGCCGGGGTCTTTTTCAAAGAGTGCAACCTTCAGATTGTTAGCTGAAAGAAAATGTGTTGTTTGCAGCCCGCTTGGGCCACCGCCTATTATTATTGTATCGAAATTATGCATAGTATTGATAATAAAATAATGTGTTAATATTATTCTGCATTAAATGGATAATTCAAAAGAACAGCATTTGTAAATTGTAAATTAATTTACTATGTGCTGGCCTTGCAAACAATATTTTTCCCCATTTAAAATAAAATGATTTTTATACAGAAATAAAAGGAATTTTAAATGCCAGAAGTCCGGATTATTAGAAATTATATTGGATTTGAAAATTCACACACGCTCGATTCTTATATTGAGAGGGGCGGTTACGAAGCCCTCAAAAAGAGTTTAGCTACAACGCCTGAGGAAATAACCGAATTAGTTAAAAAATCCGGCCTTCGTGGAAGAGGCGGAGCGGGTTTTCCAACCGGTATGAAATGGAGTTTTATTCCAAAAGATGTTGATAAGCCGGTATATCTTTGCTGTAATGCTGATGAGAGTGAACCAGGGAGTTTTAAAGACAGGGAGATTCTTGAAAAAGACCCTCACCAGATGCTGGAAGGTATAGCAATTGCGTGCTACGCAATCAATTCTCATAAAAGTTATATTTATATCCGCGGTGAAATGCCTTACGGTGCAAAGATAATCCAGGGTGCGATAGACGAAGCTTATGAAAAAGGATACCTTGGTAAAAATATTTTTAATTCCGGTTTTGACCTTGATATATCTCTATACAGGGGGGCCGGGGCCTATATCTGCGGAGAAGAGACAGGACTGCTTGAATCAATAGAAGGAAAGAATGGTGAACCAAGGCCCAAACCACCTTTCCCGGCACAGGTCGGATTATTTGGATGCCCTACTATAGTAAATAATGTCGAAACCTTAGCGTTTGTGCCGCATATAATAAATAAAGGCCCTGGATGGTTTGCAGCTATTGGTACCCCTAAAAATACAGGCACCAAGATATACGGACTCAGCGGCTGTATTAACAAACCAGGCTTATATGAACTTCCGCTTGGAATAACGATAAGGGAACTTATTGATGAATACGGCGGCGGAATAGTAAACGGCAACAAAATTAAGGCGATTTCACCCGGCGGTTCCTCATCAGCACTTTTAACAGTAGATGATCTTGACCTGTCTCTCGATTTTGATACTATGGCAAAGGCCGGTTCAATGCTCGGTACGGCCGGTGTTACCGTAATGGATGAAACAGTATGCATGGTTCGTGTTGCCCAGAACCTTGCGCATTTTTACCGTGATGAATCATGCGGCCAGTGTGTCCAGTGCCGCGAAGGAACATGGTGGCTTGAAAAGATACTGAGGGGCATTGAAGAAGGCAGGGGAACTATGGAGCAGATTGATACTCTGCTTGATGCATGTAAACAGATGAGAGGAACTACCATCTGCGCCCTTGCGGACGGATGTGCAATGCCTGTGGATTCTATTGTAAGGAAATTCAGAAGCGAGTTTGAAGAACATATCAGGCTTGGAAAATGCCCAAATGAAAACCCTTGTATGGGTGACTGGAATTAATAGTTACTGAACTTCTTTAAGTTTTTGGCCATAATTATTTTATGAATAAAATAATAATATCTTTTTTTGTGACCTTTTTTCTATGTTTTGCGGGTAACATTATGGCGCAAGCAGCACAAGATCTGACTCCATTTGACCAAAACCATACAATATTCAATAAATTACTCCAGGAAAACGTTAAAGATACAAAAGTTAAATACCAGGGATTTATAGATTCTGTTGAATTTGTTAACTACCTGGACTCATTGAATAATATATCACCTGATGATTTTAACACCTGGACAGATTCTCAAAAAATAGCCTTCTGGATCAATTCATATAATGCTTTTACAATAAAAGCGATTATAGACCACTACCCAATACAAAGAAGTTTTACCCTTGTCGGGATTTTTTATGCACCAAAAAACAGTATTTTACAAATTCCAGGTGTATGGAAGAAACTGCAGTTTCAAGCTGTAGGACAAAGCGTAACACTTGACCATATAGAGCACAGAATCTTACGAAAGGAATTTAACGAACCGCGCATACATG
>JAUXJP010000151.1 GCA_030624695.1 Candidatus Dadabacteria bacterium
AGGTTTTCCAGAGACTGCCCTGATGATATCTGCGTTCCTGTCTTTGGTCTCGGTAGTACTGTTTGCATTTAATATACTTAAGACGATCAAACCTGCGTAATGCAGTTGTCAGCGTTCAGCTGTAAGCTATCAGCAGGAAAAATAAATAAGAAAAACGGATTTTATAATTCTAAAAGCTTATTACTGAAAGCTGATAGCTGAAAGCTTCTTTTTTATCCTTTTATGATTCAAATCATAGACTGCAAACTTTTTTTATTCTAAATTAAATATATAGACTTTATATCAGGAGGTTAATATGGCAGAAGAAATTAGCGTAACCAAAGACTCTGTTATAGGAGATGTTATCAAGTCGGTTCCGGGAGCGGAAGATGTAATAAGAAAATACTTCGGCGACGGCTGTTTTACATGCCCGGGTATCAATATGGAATCGATCGCTTTTGGTGCCACAATGCACAATACGGACCCTGAAGTGGTTGTAGCTGACATTAAAAAACTGATGGGGTAAAACTATGGAACATAAGTGTTTAAATTGCGGAGCGGAAAGCAATGAGGTACTGTTGCTGTCCTGCAGATTTAAGGAAGAATCATTGTTTGTATGCATGAAGTGCCTTCCTGTTCTTATTCATGGATCTCATTAGTTTTTTTTGAAACTGACTGCTTGTGTCTCCTTGCTTGAATCAGAGCATAATCCTCTTTTGTTCCCTAATGTAAGTTTTATTTGACTAACTGCTTTTTTAATATTAAAATCTAATCAATAATTTATTGCTGAAGATGAATATCGTTGGAAGCAGGCATTTTCTATTTTGGTTATACCCTGAAAAAATAGTTCAAAGAAGAATTGTTATTAAAGTTCTTTTATTAAGGCAATAGAGAATAATTTGCAATAGATTTAATATGTAAAATGAAGTGTAAAAAAACTTGACAAGTGATTTTATTTATGCTATCGTTAAAGTACACGGATCCACTTTTATAAGCGTATTCAATAATAATTAAGTTAAATAGTTTTGCAGGGAGGAAATAAGATGTCAAGACTGGATATCAGATGCAAAGTTGATTTGCCTGTCAGTGTAATAATGGATAATAACGGCGGCAAAGGAATTACTGAAACAAAAACAAAATTTTCCTCTTTAAGTCTTGGCGGAGGTTTTATTGACCATAAACCTTCCTTTGGTGAAAACAGAATTGTAGGTTTAAAATATGATCTTCCAAGACATGGAGAGTTTGAAATTCTGGGTGAGATACTTCGTTCGGAAAATCAGGGTATGGCTGCACGTTTTTACAATTTAAACAGGGATGCCAAATTAAAGCTCTGGGATTTTATTAAAGATAATATGTCGGATGATCTTGCATGTCCGTATTGCGGGAAAGAAAACTCTCAGAAACTCAGAAGCTGTGACAGATGCGGCTGGAGTCTGAATTTTTATTCCCAGAACTATATAGTGGAACATGAAAAAGAATCATTTCTTAAAAGGCTTGCGCTGAAGAGCCAGGATTTTTCCATTGAGGATATTTACAAGATTCTTAATTACATAGATGTTGAAGTTTTGAAGATAGGCAAGAATTTCGATATCAATGAAGAGTTTGTAGGATCAAGTCAGAGTATACTGGACGTTTTTTCAATGATCAGAAAGGTTGCTCCTACTGATATACCTGTTCTTATAACCGGTGAGAGCGGTACCGGCAAAGAATTAACGGCCATGGCCATACATGAGAGAAGCCAGCGAAGGAATAAACCTTTTGTCCCGATTAATTGTGCTGCTATTCCGGAGAATCTTCTGGAAGGAGAACTGTTCGGCCATGAAAAGGGATCATTTACCGGAGCTCATGCCAACAAGATAGGGAAATTTGAATATGCTGACGGAGGGACAATTTTTCTTGATGAAATTGGCGAGCTGTCTACCGGTCTGCAATCAAAGCTCCTCAGGTTTCTTGAAGATAAGGTGGTTGAAAGGATCGGATCTAACGGAGGGAAAAAGGTGGATGTGAGATTGATCGCCGCGACCAATTCTGATCTTAAGTCGGGCATTTCAAAAGGTACGTTCAGAAAAGACCTTTTTTACAGGCTGGATGTTTTTAATGTGAATCTTCCCCCGGTCAGAGACAGGGGTGAGGACAAGGTAATACTTGCCAGGTATTTTCTGAACAAATTTTCGAAAGAGATGAATTTAAGTAAATCATTATCGTCCGAGGCAGTGGATGCAATAAGGAGCTATGACTGGCAGGGAAATGTCAGAGAAATAATAAACAAGATCAGAAGAGCTGTTGTAATGTCAGGGGATCCTGTAATAACCCCCGCTGATCTGGACCTGAATATTACAACTTTTGCATTGGAGTCAGTAAAGTCTCTGAGAGAAGTCAGACATTCTATTGAGAAACAGAAACTTCTTGAAGCTATGAAACACTGTAATAGCAATATCTCAAAAGTGGCAAGGGTGCTTGGAATCAGCAGGCCGTCTGTTTATAGCTTACGAAAAAAATATAATATTTAAGTCACTATCACGCAAATCTGCAGTTTCTTTACACGCCTCAAGAGTGTAAAATGCCCCTATTAGTGTAAACTGAATTTACACCTTTGCCTTTCCATTTAAGTAACTTCTTGACCGTAACTTATTGAAAATTAAATAAAATGAAAATTAGGCACAGTATTTGCTGTTTAATTATCAGGAGGTTGAAATGTATTTCAGTAAATGGGGTGCAATTGTTTCAATACTCGATAAGTCGCCTTTTTTTAAAGAGCTGTCTATGAAGGAAAGAGAAAGACTCGTCGATAACTTGCTAAAACAATACCCGCAGCTTTCTCAACAGTACAACAAAGAGATTGAAGTGGGTTATGAGGCATGCTGGTTGACTGACCGGCTGCAATAGCAATTGGTTTTTACTTTGAACTATTGAGAGTTTTTTTCCCCAATAGTAGGAAACTCCGGCTTATCAAAAGAATACTGATTATTTATTGACATAGAATAATCAATAGAATACAATCATCACATTATATGAATTGAATTTCATGTGGGTACTGATATTGTGAGGGAAAAATGAAAAGCTATTTGTCACTTATAAATTTGTGGGATGAGGATGATAATTTTACTATTAATAAAGACCTGCCTGAAGCTGCATTAAAATAAATTTCTTTCCTGTAAATCAAATAAATTAATTCCAGTTCTCCTTTCAAGTCTCCCCTTTGGGAAAGGGGGGAAAACATCCAGAGTCTTTTCATAAGGAACTGGATTCCCGCTCAAAAGACTGCGGGAATGACTATACGGGGGACTGCGGGAATGACATATTTAAAGATATTTTCTGGTCAATGATGTCATATATTTTGATACTTCGCAGCTCTGCTCCGGGGTAGTTCATTGATGATTTTTTTAAAAGTGCAAAAAAATAAATTGCTAACTATTGACATTTTAAGCGTTTTTGTTTTAAAAAAGAATACATGAGAAAGGCCTTCATAATGCCTCTTCTGTTAGTGCTTTTTGCAGCCTACAGTTGGGCAGAAAAGGGGACTACGGTAGAGGGTCTTCGATACTCGTCAAATAAAAGCCATACAAGAGTTGTTATAGATTTAAACGGTCCTGTTGAATATACAAAAAACCGCATTTCAAATCCTGACCGCATTTTCTTTGACCTGAAAAATTGCAGGATATCCAGGAAGACCAAATCCTTACTTTCTGTAAAAGACGGGATATTAAAAAGCATACGCCTGGCCCAGTTTGACAAAAAAAATGTAAGAGTAGTGATTGACCTTAAGAAATCCAAAAATTATTATGCGTTCATGCTGGAAAAACCGTTCAGGCTCGTAATAGATGTTTATGCTGATAAAAACCGGAAAACCAGACAGAAAAAAACAGGGGACATTAAAACGCTTGAAGAAAAAGTCTTCCCGAAAATCAGAACTGTTGTTATTGATCCGGGCCATGGAGGAAAGGACC
>JAUXJP010000078.1 GCA_030624695.1 Candidatus Dadabacteria bacterium
AGGAAATTGGTTACCCGGTAATGATAAAAGCTTCCGCTGGTGGTGGTGGTAAAGGCATGAGGCTTGTAAGGGAAAAAGATGAGTTTGAAAGCTCCCTCAGGATGGCAAAGAGTGAGGCACTTTCTGCCTTTGGAGATGATTCCGTATTTGTTGAACGTTTTGTCGAACAGCCTCGGCATATTGAATTTCAGATACTAGCTGATTCTCACGGAAAAGTTCTTCACCTCTTTGAAAGAGAGTGTTCAATCCAGAGAAGGCACCAGAAGGTTATTGAAGAAGCACCTTCGGCATACTTGACGGAAAAAACCAGAAAAAAAATGGGTGATACAGCTGTCAGAATAGCAAAGGCTGTAAATTACCAGGGCGCCGGAACTGTAGAGTTTATTATGGACCAGAAACAGAACTTTTACTTTCTCGAAATGAATACGAGGATCCAGGTTGAGCACCCTGTATCAGAAATGATTACAGGTATCGATATTGTAAAATGGATGATAAGAATTGCTTATGGTGAAAAACTACCCTTTAAACAGAGTGAGCTAAAAATAAACGGGCATGCTCTTGAATGTAGGGTATATGCTGAAGACCCATCATCAAATTTCATGCCTTCACCGGGGACACTCCACTATATTAAAGCCCCTACAGGGCCGGGAGTGAGGGACGACTCATCGATATACAGCGGCTATGAAGTTACATCATTTTATGACCCTATGCTTTCAAAGCTGATTACATGGGGAGAAACCCGTGATGATGCTGTAAAAAAAATGGTTTCGGCACTTAGTGAATACGTGGTATTAGGTGTAAAAACTAATATCGGTTTCTTGATTAGGGTAATGGCAGAAGAAGAGTTTAACCAGGCTAAGATTGATACCGGATATATTGAAAGGCATCCTGAATTGCTCAAGGAAGAGTCCCCGGATATTGATCCTGCACTGATTGCTGCAGCTGTTACAATGGAACATGCAGTACCTGAAACAAATAACGGGAATGGCAATTCCGCTTCAAACTGGAAATTGCTTGCAAGAAGATTCGGCGTATCGAGGAACCCCTTAATATGACTTACAGTTTTAAACTAGATAACCAGATATACAAAGTAAATATAGAAAGCGAAGACAATAATATTGTGGTTCAGATCAAAGACAAGGAATACCCCGTCGAATACGCCAGGCTTGATGACAACCTTTATTCTATTATTATTAACGGCAAGTCATTTACCATAGGCACATTTAAGCAGGGCAAACAGGTACAGGTGTTTCATGCCGGCAACCTTTACGAGTTCGAAGCAATTTCTGACCGGGAACTTTCAAAGTCAGGTGGAATGGGCAGCGGGCTTGAGATAATTTCCCCAATGCCTAGCCGTGTTGTAAAGATACTGAAAAGTGAGGGCGATGAGGTCGCAGAAGGTGAAGCCGTAGTTGTAGTTGAAGCCATGAAAATGGAAAGCGAGCTAAAAGCACTTCAGGCTGGAAAGATTAAATCCATTAAAATAAGTGAAGGAGATGCAGTGGAAGCAAAAACCCTCCTTGTAGTACTAAGTGAAGAGTAATCAGGCAATTTTAATAATCTTGTAACCGTTTCTTTTTAAAACACCCGCAATTTCTTTCTGATGTTCCTTATTTCTTGTTTCCAGGTTTATTTCCACAATTGCCCTGTTAAGGGCAAGGCCCTCTGTCATCCTGTCGTGAAGAATATGGATAATATTACCCCTTAGGCCCCCTATTAAAGTTGAAAGTACACCAAGTGCCCCCGGGATATCAGGCAATTCAAGGTCCATACGCATTAGCCTTCCCTGCTTATTGAGGCCCCTTTCAATTATCTTAGACAGAATATTGATATCTATATTCCCTCCGCTGATTAGGACTACAACATTTTTATTCTTAAACTTCTTATGTCTTTTCATAAGGCCTGCAAGGCCCACACCACCGCATCCTTCAACAACAAGCCTTTTTTTACTTGCCAGTATCAGGAGTGAATCTTCAATCTCATCTTCGTTTACGGTAAATACATCGTCAACATATTTATTTACTATTTCTAATGTAATATCTCCTGCTTTTTTAACCGCAATACCATCAGCAAGAGTTAATTTTGAAGGGACCTCAACGGGCCTTTTCTTCTTTAGAGCCTCGACCATCGAGGGGATATTTTCGGCCTGAATACCAAATATCTTTATTCTTGGGTTTGCTTCCTTTAATGCAATCGCAATTCCCGAGATTAATCCCCCCCCTCCTATAGGAACAAACACAGCATCAATATTTTTTAGGTCTCTGAGTATCTCTAGGCCGATTGTACCCTGCCCCGCAATTACATCTTTGTCATTAAAAGCATGAATAAAAGTGGACTTTTCTTTTTCAGAATCCTCCAGTGCATACTTTAGTGATTCATCGAAATTAGCCCCGCGTAGCAAAACTTCTCCTCCATAATGTTTCACTGCCAGCATTTTGTTTATTGGAGTACCTTCCGGCATTATAACTTTTGCTTTTATACCCAGCAGTCTCGAGGACAGCGCTACTCCCTGCGCATGGTTTCCAGCTGAAGCCGCAATTACCGAATTTGTTTTATTTCTTACCTGGTAGAGTTTGTTATATGCCCCCCTGATCTTAAATGAGCCGGTCCTTTGAAGGTTCTCAAGTTTAAAATATACATTTGCTCCTATTAGTTCCTGCATTGCATATGAATAAACAAGCGGCGTTTCATGAATTATATTTTTGAGCCTGGCCGAAGCTTTTTTGATATCTTTTATTGTTGGCATAACCAAAATAAAATAACCATTACTAAAACAGTTGGACAATACCATATTTTCCTTTAAGATAAATCGGCATTATGAAAAACTTTTTTATTTTTTTATTCCTGTTGTCCTTTCTCATAATCTCCTGCAATAATAATACAAAAAAAGTTAATATCGCTGAAAAAGATACACTCAATATTAATATTGGCACCGAACCGCCTTCCCTCGACGGCTCCCTCGCAACAGACAGCACTTCTTATACAATTCTGAACAATATTATGGACGGGCTTACAAAATTCAGCCATGAGCATAAACCGGAACCCGCGCTTGCAGAAAGCTGGGAAATAAGTGAAGACGGAAAAACTTTTATTTTTAAAATCCGCGACGGCGTAGTCTGGTCAGACGGTGTCCCGCTAAGGGCACAGGACTTTGAATATTCATGGAACAGGATACTAAATCCCGAAACAGCCGCTGACTACGCATATTTTCTATTTGATGTAAAAAACGCGGAAGAATACAATTCAGGAAAGATAGATGATTTTTCGAAGGTTGGGGTTAAGGCCGTTGATGATAAGACCCTTCATGTAGAGCTTAAAAGGCCTGCCACTTATTTCCCAAGCGTAGTTTCCTTTATGTCCACTTTTCCATTAAGGGAAGACATTATAAAAGAACACGGCCAAAGCTGGACCGACCCTGAAAATATTGTGACAATTGGCCCGTACAAATTAACTAAATGGAAGCACCATGATTTTATTATTCTCGAGGAAAACGAAAAATACTGGGGCCAGAAACCTAAAAACGTAAAAAAAGTAAAAATGATAATGAACGAAAACCCAAGTTCCGCTCTTGCTCTTTATGAAAGCGGCGAGCTTGATTTTCTGGACAGTAAAAGTATCCCGGTCCTTGAAGTGCCAAGACTTGTAAATACCGGCGAATTTATCAAAAGGGAAGCCTATAGGGGCAGTTATGTTGCATTTAACATTAAGAAACCACCTTTTGATAATCCAAAGGTAAGAAAGGCTTTTGCCAGTACAATCGAACGTGAGAGTATTGTGGGTTTAATCCAGGGTGCAGGGTTTCCGGCTACATCATGGATACCCAGAAACATGCTTGCTCATAATCCTGATATTGGGATTAAATTTGACCCTGAAAAAGCAAAAAATCTTTTATCAGAAGCGGGATTTCCAAATGGTAAAAATTTTCCTGATGCTTCATTTCTTTATCCGGATGTAGGAAACAACAGGATTGTTGCAGAAGCGCTTCAAAGCATGTGGAAAAAACATCTTGGAGTGGAAGTTGAACTGGACAACCAGGAGTGGAAAGTATATTTAAAAACGCGGCAAACAAACCCCCCTGAAATCTCAAGAGGTAGCTGGGGAGCTGATTTTCCTGACCCGCACAATTTTATGAACCTCTTTGAATGCAGTAGCGGAAACAACCACACAAACTGGTGTAACCCCGAGTATGACAGGCTTGTAGAGACAGCCGCAGAAGAGCAGGACCTGAATAAAAGAATAGAACTTTACAATAAGGCACAGGAAATTCTTACTGAAACGGATGTTGCGATTGTTCCCTATATTAACCAGGTACAGCAAAACATGATAAAACCTTTTATAAAGGGGCTTGAGCCTGACCCTTTAAACCTGATCTACTTTAACAGGGTCGAGTTCATTGAAAATAATTAACCTTTAAAATAAGGGATAATTTCTTTTGCATATGTTTCAAGAGCAAAGTCCGGGTCCGGGCTAAATCTATAAAAAAGTACAAAGTTCCTGACTCCCGCATCTATATATTTCTCAATTTTTTCTATGCAGTCTTTTTTAGCACCTGTAATTGTAAAATCCAGAATTGCTTCACGTGGGAAGAGCTGGCCCAGTTCCCTGAACTTGGCACGTTTCTCCTCGTCAGTTGGCACAATGTTAAAATAGTTTATCCCGTGATACTCCTCGGGAATATCCACGTCATAACCCGCTTTTAAAAGCTGGTCCTGCATAATAAGGACGTATTTAAATGGCTCCAGGGTTTTATAGGCTTCATCAATATCTTTCCCAAGTGATGTAAACACCCATAGGGCCGGGTCAAAATCATCAAGTGGCCTGTCTGCATTATTTGCAGCAGATTTAATATCTCCTAAATACCTTTCGTATAATCCCGGATTTAAATCGAGGGGTAGCCATCCATCTCCCCGTTCACCTGTAAGCTGAAGGCCCTTGGGTGTGTGTGTTGCTATATAAAAAGGAATGCTGTTTCTTTCATAGGGCTTTATCTGCAAGAATGCGTCTTCAAGTTTGTAGAACTGCCCGTCATAATTAATTGGCTCATCAGTTTCCCAGAGCATTTTCATTACATCAATGGATTCTTTAAGTTTTCCAAGAGGTTTATTCCATTCTATACCAAATGCATCGAGGTTCATGGATTCACCAACGCCAAGGGTTAACACTGTCCTTCCTTTTGAAAGCTGGTCAACTGTTGCCAGTCTTTGTGCAAAGACAGCTGGGTGCATCCTGTGGGGATCAGATACAGTACCGAGCTGTATATTTGTAGTCTGAGGTGCAGCAGCGGCAGCTACTGTCCAGGCTTCAGGGGCTATTGCACCCGGTGCGACAAATACAAGATGGTCCGGGTACCAGATCGTATCGAATCCAAGCTTGTCTGCCTTAATTGAAAATTCTATCAAACCATTCACATCTGCTCCCGGCATTGGCGCTGAAAGCCCAAATTTTATATCTTTAGCCATTTGATCACCTCTTGAATTTAATAGTATTCATTATAAACATATTTAAATTGCAGATTCAACTGAATTAAAATAATGCTATAATTAATTCTTAAATATTTAATCTTTGGAGGCAGAACATGAAATTTGGCGCGGGACTTTTTAGTATGCAGACACATAAAGACCTACCCGATGTTACCCACAGGGAACTTTATAAAAACTCAATTGAAAATGTTAAATTGGCAGAGGG
>JAUXJP010000049.1 GCA_030624695.1 Candidatus Dadabacteria bacterium
AAAATGCAAAAAGGGCAGTGATTGTAGGGGGAGGGCTCATAGGAATTGAGCTTGCAGAAATGATTCATTCGAGAAATCTGGAAGTAACTTTCCTTGTCAGGGAAGAGTCCTACTGGGTCAATGTACTGCCAAAAGAAGAATCAATGATGATAAACAGGATTATACGTCATGAAGGGCTTGATCTCAGGTTAAAGACGGAATTAAAAGAAATAGTAAATGATGGAAACGGAAGGGTTGGAGCCGTAATAACTAATGAAGGTGAAAGAATAGACTGCGAACTAGTGGGCCTCACAGCCGGAGTCAGCCCGAATACAGACCTGGTAAAAGAATCTGATATAGATAAAGGACGCGGACTACTTGTAGACTGGAGTTTCCGGACTAATGTTCCGGATGTGTTTGCGGCAGGTGACTGCGCTGAACTCATAACTGAAGGTGACCAGAGAAATGTTATACAACAGGTCTGGTACACGGGGAAAATGCAGGGCAAAGTTGCCGGTGAAGTTATGGCAGGGGAAGAAAGTACTTATGACCCCGGAATATGGTATAACTCGGCAAAATTCTTTGACCTTGAATACCAGACATACGGCAAGGTCAGCAATGCCCAGCTTGAAGGAGAAAACAATCTTTTCTGGGAACACCCTAATCACGAGCATGCAATGCGCATAATTACCAAAGACAATATTGTTATAGGTATTAACGTTATGGGCCTAAGATACAGGCATAAGGTTTGTGAAAACTGGATAAGGGAAAACAGGACCCTTGATTATGTGCTGGATAATCTGCAGGAAGCTAATTTTGACCCCGAATTCTCCGATAAGTTTGAGCAGGAAATAAGGCATACCTTTAAGGAGAAAGCCGCGTGATTGATGCAAAGACCCTTGAATACGATTTCAAAGAAGAAGAGCTGGAATTTGAGGAACCTTTTAAACAACCAGAAATTCCATTAAACCTCGGTGAAAAATTTTCCCTTGGGCTTGTTGCACTGGGTTTACTTGCCTTTGTTGTCCAGCTGCTTGGAGCACCGATAAAGGGGACATGGATCGGCCTTTTCCTTGCTTTTATCTTGCCATCCATAGGGGCATCCCTATATTTCTGGCTCAGTTATAAAGACACCGTTCCCGGAATAAAACATAACAACAACTACTTCAGAAATTTACTTTCAAGGGGGAGTCTCGGTTGGATCGTTGGTATTTCCATGACGGGTTTTTACATTCTTCTTTACTGGTGGCCTCAGTACATTGAAGGTGGAATAAGAATGACTGACCCTCTTTCAAGGCTTTTAACCGGTGGCCCTGCAAGTAAGTGGTTCTTATACGGTTTCCTTTACACAATAGCAGTATTGGTATTCGGGATAAGAATGTTTATGAAATACAGGCATAACAGGTATCAGCAGATAAGAACTGCATCCGTTATGTTTTTTCAGCTTGGCCTTGCATTTATTATCCCAAATATTTTAATAGCATTTAATCAGCCGGAATTCTATTTCAGTTACTTTTGGCCTCTTAAATTCAATTATTTATTCCCGGGAGATATAAAATATTTTTTAAGTAGTCCTGGTGCCATTGGTGTATTTTTTGTTTTTTGGGGTGTTATGATGGCATTTGTAGCAACACCTGTACTTACTTATTTTTATGGAAAGAGATGGTACTGCTCCTGGGTTTGCGGCTGCGGCGGATTGGCTGAGACCCTCGGTGACCCGTGGAGACAGCTTTCCGATAAATCCACAAGGGCATGGAGGATTGAAAGGGTACTTGTTCATTCAGTACTGGTTTTTATTGTTTTAACAACAGTACTGCTCTGGATCAACTCAACAAGTAGCGGTGCCATTTTCGGGAGTTATTCACTTACTCTCAAAAAATGGTACGGGTTTTATATAGGTGCGATTTTTTCCGGAGTAATTGGAATTGGATTTTACCCGCTAATGGGAAGCAGGGTGTGGTGCAGGTTCGGATGCCCGATGGCAGCAATACTTGGTATATTTCAGAAATATTTTTCACGTTTCAGGATAACAACCAACGGCGGGCAGTGCATGTCCTGCGGCAACTGTTCCACTTACTGTGAGATGGGAATCGATGTAAGGGCATATGCACAGAAGGGTGAAAATATTATAAGGTCTTCCTGCGTCGGATGCGGAGTTTGTGCGGCAGTCTGCCCGCGTGGTGTGCTGAAACTTGAAAACGGTGGGACATACAAAGACCGTTATCAAAACTCCAACAGGCCGGTAACAGCCTTCCTGGATTCAATTAAACATATCTGATTCTTTAATTCCTAATGCTTGAACACTATTTAAAACTGTATAGACTCTGACACAAATGAGTGACGCAGTTGAAATAGCAATTCCTCTCCCCGGAAATCAGACTTACTACTATTCCTTTCCCCGTTCTTATAAAAATTATGTATTACTAGGTGCCAGAGCACAGGTACCTTTTCGTAACCGTGTAGTTATTGGCTATATAATCGGTTTCGACGAACCCCCGGAAGATATTAAATTAAAAGAGATTATTGATGTTGTGGATGATGTCCCGTTATTTGACGAGGAAAGGCTGGATTTTTATAAATGGCTTGCAGACTATTACTGCTCATCACTTGGCATGATACTTAAAATTGCCCATCCAGGAGGCCTTGGAACAACACTGAGGCGGTATATTAAATTGACTGAGAAAGGGTTGAAAAAACAAAATGCGGATACAGTGGACAAAGAAACTTCACTCTTAAATACAATAGCGCAATCCGAAAAAATTACCGTTGAAAAACTTTTTCAGCTCATTGAAGATACAGGTTTCAAAGATTTAAACAGGCTACTGAAAAAAGGACTTATTGAATACAGGTATGAATTAAAAGAATTCAGTCCAAAATACAGGAATATTGTGAATTCTGTTGAAACTGATGATGAAGTAATAGCTGCATTAAAAAAGAAAATGCCCGCCAAGGGCCAAATTGCAGAATATGTATCAGTTCATAAAAACATTTCCGAAGAAGACCTTAGGGAAATCTTTCCCAATGTTAAAAGCCATCTTGCCTGGTTAAATGATAACAGGTTAATAGAAGTTGTCAGGGAAGAGGTATTCAGGGACCCGTTTAAAAATATTAGTCCGGGCAAGCCTGAAATACCCAAACTTACAATAGAACAGGAAACTGCTTTAAGGAAAATAGATGAGTCTATAAATCAAAATGAATATTCAACCTTTTTACTCCACGGGGTAACAGGAAGCGGTAAAACGGAAGTCTATCTGAGAGCTATATCCAATGTAATAAAAAAGGGTAAAGAAGCTATTGTGCTTGTGCCTGAAATCTCATTAACACCCCTGCTGGTAAAAAGATTTAGAAACAGGTTCGGTGATAAAGTCGCAGTTATTCATAGCCTTCTAAGTGAAGGCGAGAGGTTTGATGCATGGAGAAGAGCAAGGGACGGCAGGGTTAAGATAATAATCGGTGCAAGGTCCGCAGTGTTTGCACCGTTTAAGAACATTGGAGTTATAATCCTGGATGAAGAGCATGAAACAACGTACAAACAAGATGACAGCCCCTTTTATAATGCCAGGGACGCGGCAATTATGCTCGGCAGAATGTCCAGGGCAGTTGTGATACTAGGTTCGGCAACTCCTTCGGTAGAGTCATATTCGAACAGCTTAAAGCATAAGTATACATATCTGAGTCTCCCACTTCGCGTAACAAAACAGTCACTCCCGGAAGTGGATGTTGTTGATATGAAAAAAAGCAAGGGGTCGTTGTTTTCTAAACAGCTCGAAAGGGAAATCATCCGTAACTATGAAAACAGAAATCAGTCGATCATATTTCTAAACAGAAGGGGTTTTTCCACACTGCTGATTTTCGAGGATAGTGGTGAAATATTTTCATGTCCCAACTGTAGTATCCCGTTTACATATCATAAGGATGATAACTCAATAAAATGCCATTACTGCGGTTCAACTGAAAATTTTGATGTAATTAAGAAAAACAGTAAATCCAGGCTGAAAGGAATTGGTATTGGCACCCAGCTTGTCGAACATGAGCTTAAGAAACTTTTGCCAAAGGCAAGAATTCAAAGAATGGACAGGGACACAACAGGTACAAAATCAAAGCTCATGAGTCTCTATTCCAAACTTGAAAATAAAACGGTTGATATATTAATCGGTACCCAGATGGTGACCAAGGGACATGATCTCCCGGGAGTAACGCTCGTGGGTGTAGTATCGGCAGATAATCTATTGGGGATTCCGGACTTTCGGTCCGGAGAAAGAACCTTTCAGATGATAACCCAGGTAGCTGGCAGGGCAGGGAGGGGTGAGTTGCCAGGCAGAGTGATAGTCCAGACCTACAATCCCTCACATCCCAGTATTAATTATGCAGTGAAACAGGACAGTAATTCATTCCTAAAGAATGAGATTAAGCTAAGGGAGTATATTGGTTACCCGCCATTTAACAGAATTGTTAATTTTCGTTTTAGTGCAACAGACGAAAATGAAATTAAAAGCTTCATTAAAAAGTGTGAGAAATTAACCAAAAAGGCTATTTCCAATTTAACACCAAATTCGATTGAGCTACTTGGCCCATCGGAGTGCCCTATATATAAAATAAAAAATCGATACAGGTTTCAGATGATGATGAAATCAAAAAATATTAAGTTGCTGCACGGCCTTTCAAAAGGTCTTTACGGGGAATTTGCAAAGCAAAAAAGTAATATTAGAATTCAGCTGGATATTGATCCCTACAACTTTAGTTAGAAAAAGGCGGAATATTGTCAAAAGTAAACACTATATTTCCGGATACCGTTAATGCCGAACTTGCTGTTGAGAGATACGGGGAGATTAATGGCAGGATAAGTAAGATAGAAAAGGATATTTTATATCTTCTTTCTTCCCATAGCAGGTTTATCGGACAGGCTGCTTTAAGTGACCCGGGTTTGATTGCCTTACTTACAACCGGAAGTTTTCTGAAAAAGAAAAAAGAGTTAACTGATTATAATGCGGAACTGATAGATATCCTAAATAATTCCGCAGGTGAAGATGATTTTGGATGCAGGCTTCGAATATATAAGTACAGGGAATTTGCCAGGATACTTTATAAAGATATTTCATTAAAAGCCAATTTCATTACCATTCTGGAAGAGTTGTCTGATCTTGCCGAGGCTATTATTAATACGGTATATCTGTATTTTGAAAAAAGCCTGGATACAAAAAAACATGGCCGGTTTTTTATTCTTGCCATGGGTAAACTGGGTGGGAGGTTATTAAACCTTAGCTCTGATGTTGACCTTGTTTATGTATTTAAAGAAAAAAAAGAAACAGACTGCTTTTTTAAGCTTGCTGAAAAAATAACAAAGACCATAAGTTCCATCACAGATAAGGGATTCCTCTACAGGGTTGACCTTGGCCTTAGACCGGGCGGCAATAAAAGCACAATTGCAGTTTCCTATGAGTGGGTTGTTGAGCACTATTTTTACTGGGGAGATACATGGGAACGGGCCGCACTTATCCAGGCAAGGCCGATTAGCGGGGATATTGAACTTGGCAACAAGTTTATAAGAGATATTGACCAGTTTGTATATAAAAAGTCACTCGACTATGAATCGATTGAAGATCTCAAGGACATGAAAGTAAAACTGGACCAGCTTAAAAAACTGGATGATGTAAAACTTGGTAAAGGCGGAATCAGGGAGATTGAATTTTTTGTCCAGGCAAACCAGCTTGTTAACGCAGGCCAGTTCCAAGAGCTGAAGGGCCTTAATCCTGTAGATTGTCTGAATCCACTTAGAAAAAGAAAAATACTTACCCGGGAAAATGTGGATGACCTTGTGAGAGACTATATATTCCTTAGAAGGGTCGAACACAATCTCCAGATTGTGGATGAATTGCAAACACAGAAAATACCATCTGATAAAGATGAATTAATAAAACTTTCAAAAAGGCTCGGTATAAAAACTGTTAAAATATTTCAAAAGGAATACCTTGAGACAACTGACAATGTTTCTTTAATATATAATAAGCTTTTTTTCGAGTCCACAAAAAAAATCGAAGAATATGGCAATGAATTCTGGCATTTAGCTGATTTTCTCACGGAGGGGAATATAAGCGAGGAAGAAGCAGTCGATTCACTAAAAAATTTGGGTTTTGAGAATCCCAATCTTGCTGTTGACCTTATATCAACCTTACTAGATACCAAACGTGGAGCACTAACTCAAAAAGGAAGAATGTTTTCAAGAAGGGTAATCCCCGCATTCCTGGGTGCGGTACTCAAATCATACAATCCCGATGTGGCACTACTGAATTTAGAAAGATTTGTTACATCAATAGGCTGGAAAAGTTCCATATATGCAGTTCTGCTTGAAAACCCTGAGCTTCTGAAACTTCTTTCCAGGTTTTTTTCAACAAGCGGAGTACTATCAAACTTTCTGATCAGGCACCCTGAATACCTGGATGTCCTGACACAGCGTTATTCACAGTCCCACTATTCGGACAAGAATGAGATGGCGGATGTTGTCAGAGAACTTATTGAAAATGAAGATGATTATGAAGGAAAGTTAAATGCTCTCAGGCATTTTAAACATGTTGAAACACTTAAGATTTGCCTCAGGGACTTAAACAGGGAATTAGATTCGGTATTCGTGGCATACTACCTTTCCATGATTGCCAGTTCCATACTTACTGTTGCACTTGAACTTGCGATCAGTGAAACAAAACTTAAATACAGGAAGAGAAGCGGCTTAAATAAAATATGCATTCTTGCAATGGGTAAATTTGGTTCCTCCGAGATGAGCTATAATTCTGACCTTGATATCATATTTATTTATGAAGGCAATGATCACGAATCTTATTCAAGAGTAGGACAAAGACTTATATCGATACTTTCGGTACCTACAATCGAAGGGGCCTGTTATGAAGTGGACCTAGACCTTCGGCCATCCGGCAGGTCCGGCACATTGGTAACTTCGTATGAGTCTTTTAAAAAATATCATGAAGAAAGTGCCC
>JAUXJP010000114.1 GCA_030624695.1 Candidatus Dadabacteria bacterium
ATAAATAAATACGGAAGTATTACTTACCATATCCGTGATCCAAAGACGGGAAATACCTCGTGGCTAAACCCTAGAGTTTCTCTTACCATGAAGCAAAAAAGAAAACTTGTAGCAAGGCCTTATCTCATAATACAGTTTGCTCATTATATAGAAGAACGGTATAAAATAAAGGGCATTGAAAATGTGGAAGTTAGAGTGAGAGCATATGTTTCTTTAAACGGAAGAAGAAAACAGCTTATAATTGATCCTAATACAGATTTAACTATGTATAATGATTCGTTAATGCCTGCTGAATGGATATTGCCACTTACTGAACCCTTAAGGTCCCCTAAATTTACTAAACCCTTAAGGCGCCCTAAATAATAAAATTCAATATTTATATGGTTTATTTAGGGCATTCGCCTGTCAAGCCCCTGAAATCAGGTCCACTCTTAGAGTTAGAATTTTTTAAAAATTCTCCTCGTTTATTTCTGTATAATATCTACTATAATTATCTTAAATTATTATAAAAATACCTCTTGTGTAAACTGTCTACATTAATAGTATCAAAAGCTCTTGGTAAACAACCACTTTACAGTAAATTGCAAACCCCAATCAGGAGCAAAACGGGGTTTCTCTGCAAGCCAGTAAGTCTGTGCCCTAAAATCAAGGTGACGGCGCTTAGTCCGAAGAACCTTGCCAACCCCACCACCAATAGGAACTGTCCAGCGGTTATCATTATCTTCTTTCCAGTTTGCGGTAATTAAATTTGAGGAGGTTAAATACCAACCATTTTTGAAATTGTAATTAAAGAAATACTGCAATATCATTTCGTTGATATCAGGTTTGTCTTCATCCCCTGCAACTGACCATACATTTTGAATAAGAAAACCATATACCAGGGCCCTGGGCTCGCGTACAAAAGCAAACATAGGACCAATAGATACTTTATCTGTTCCCAGAGAGTCATTAGTGTTAGTTGGTAAAAAAACACTTGTGCCTAAACCCCACTTTAGTTCCCCCCATATAAACCACCTTGTATCTGATGGGGTAAGCAATGCCTGGAGATTAAGGTCTGAAAGGCCGACTTTGTTTGTGTCGCCGGGGAAAGATGCTTCCTGAAAAATAAAAGGCATAAACCATCGATTAACAAGGTCTAACTGCTTGCCAAGACTTACCGGGAAGATAAAACCTGCTCTAAGACTGTAAAGAGATTCTTCCTTTGACCCAACTCCAAATACCAAATCATTTTGAAAAGACAGGACAGTGAGCTTGCCAATAGGGTTCTGGGATTCCTGTGCTATTTCGCTTTGGGATACGGCCGATTCTACATTAAATTGAAATATCAATAAACAACTGATGATCAGAAATGTAGTTTTATTCATTTAATTCCAACTTAAGTACCTTTATTTTATCCATTCTGTAAATTATCTTATTATTTTATGTTTGGGAATGTCAACTGAATTAATTTTTAAATGCCGACCCCGATAACTGTACATACAGGTTTACTCATTTATTAGCTCCCTAAAAGTTTATTAATGATTTTTATTGAATAATTTACTACAATTATTTATATGGTAACTCCAATTTTCCTACTTGCTGTATTAGTTATTCCTTTTTGGTTAGCGACTCTTATTTTTAGGGACGCATTTAAAAGCAGGTTTTATGGTGTACTTGGTTTATCACTTCTTTTTATAGTTGCCGGGGCAGCCCATTTTGTAAAGACCGGGATGATGACACAGCTCCTGCCGCCGTGGGTCCCATTGCCCGTGTTTGTAATATATGTAACAGGGTTAATAGAATTTTTTGTTGCAGCAGGCCTTTTAAATCCCGGGACACGTAAGGATTTTGGATGGATAGCAATTATACTATTTATACTTTTTTTGCCTGCAAATATTTACGGTGCATACAGCAGGGTAGAGCTTGGTGGGCATGAGTGGGGGCTTAAATACCTGGCTTTGAGAATTCCGGTACAAATTATCTTTATATTCTGGGCATACTGGTTTTGTATAAGAAAAAATAAAAATTAAATGTAGTATTCATGTTGTTACATTAGTTACTTACTTTTCTTTATCTTGATATAAAGAAAAGTAACAAAAGAAATATCAAGGCTAGAAAAAGTTGTTTTTATTTCAATAAATTTGAAAGCTAAAACATGCGAATCCTGCGCCAGCCCCTCGCATATTTTTTAACGCTTTCTTAAATTGATTTTGACGAGAACTTTTTAGGCCTAATTTTAGTTTTTCATAAAGAAAAACTAATTATGATCTAAATTCAGTTAACAAAAAACTGTAAAAATATTTAGCTATTTTTGCGGCGAATATATTTAGGAGAAAAATTGATGGAAGTATTTGAATGCGTGTCCACTTTAAGCTCTGTCAGGATGTATGACGACAGGGAAGCAGGGATGGATGTTATCAGGAAAGTTATTGAAGCCGGGAGGCTTGCGCCGAGTGCACATAATGACCAACCCTGGGAGTTTGTTTTAATTACTGATAAAACCAGGTTACGAGAGATGGCAAAATACTGTATAAGCGGAAGCTTTATATCACAGGTAAGTTTTGCCGTTGTCGTCTTAGCAGACCCAGATTCTAAATGGCAGCAAATAGATACCACAAGGGCTGCTCAGAATATGGTCCTTACTGCCTGGAGTTTAAATCTCGGATCATGCTGGATAGGGAGACTGGATAAGGATGGAATAAAAAATTATCTCAACATCCCTGCTAAATGGGATATTCTGACTGTCCTTCCATTTGGATATTTTAACAATAAGATTGTTCCACATAAAAAATTAAGGAAAAGTCCTGAAGAAGTCTTCCATTTAAACGAATATGGTACTAAAATTATCGAATAGTAATTAATAAAGGGGGAATTGAATGTATAAACTTATATGTTTTGGATTATTAATATTACTCATAAACTCATGTGGAAAAAGTAAAGAAGATCCGGAAGCATTCGGAAATATTCGGGGTGTAACATGGCAACTATCCGATATGGGTGATAAGGCCATAGACAACAATATTATTACAACGCTTGTATTCGGGGATGATAATAAAATATCCGGAAAAGGGGGATGTAATAACTATTTTGGCACTTATGATCTTTATTCAAACGGTATAACAATTTCAGATATCGGTTCTACGCGAAAGATGTGTTCTGAAGAGATAATGGAACAGGAAATGACTTACCTTGATATACTCGGTAAGGCCAAATCAATAAAATTCAATGACTACAAGCTTGAAATTGATTCTACTGCCGAAATAACTTCAATAAAATTTATCCAGGAAAAAAATCAATAAGTTGGGGGGTTGAAATGATACGGATAACAATATGTTTATTTTTATTTATTTCTTTGGTTTCATGTGATTCATATAAGGGAAAGAATGCAACAGAAGAAGATCTGGTTGGAAGTACATGGTCTTTATCTAATATAGGCTCACTTTCAGCTCAAAGGGGAGTCGAGGTTACTCTTGAATTCGATAGCGATAACACATTTTCAGGATATTCCGGGTGTAACAATTATGAATCAGGTTATAGCCTGATTGGTGAAAACTTTAGCGTGTCCGGTATTACCGCGTCAACTGATTCATGTGCCGAGAGAGTTATGGACCAGGAAGCAAACTATATAATTACCCTTGAAGGTGCCGAATCCATTAAATTGTATGGAGATAACCTGGTTATAAAATCTAATGATACTATATTTAATAAACTAAAGTTCACAAAACAGTAATCATGATTTTAAATAGTTTTTTTCCAACATTAGAAACTAAAAGATTAAAATTACGGCAGTTTGAATTATCAGATAAGAAAAGGCTGAGAGAGATTGCCAATTCGAGGGAAATTGCCGAGGGTACATTTATTCCATATCCCTATAAAGATGAATTTGCCGTTGATTTTATAGAAAGCCAGTTCCGGGACTACAAAAGCGGAAACCTGGTAAATTTTGCTGTTGTAATAGATAATCAGGATCTACTGATAGGGTCGATGGGTATAAGTATTGATAATAAGCTTAATGAAGGTGAAATTGGCTTTTGGATTGGGGTAGATTACTGGGGAAATGGTTACTGCACCGAGGCCGCCAGGTCTGTACTTCATTATGGGTTTACAGAGCGTAAGCTGGATAAAATTATTGCCTTTCATTTCAAGGACAATATTGCTTCAAGTAAAGTCCTTCAAAAGATCGGAATGGAACTTGAAGGCATTAAAAGAAATGAGTTTTGGCATATGGGTGAATTAAAGGACACTGTCCACTATGTTATTTATAAAACTGATTATGATAAATTATGGCAAAA
Source organism: Candidatus Dadabacteria bacterium (assembly GCA_030624695.1). Classification (GTDB taxonomy): domain Bacteria; phylum Desulfobacterota_D; class UBA1144; order Nemesobacterales; family JAJCZQ01; genus JAJCZQ01. The sequence continues at coordinate 4,272 of JAUXJP010000114.1, forward strand.
CATATAAAATCTCCAACAAAAATAGAAGCTGCAGGCAATAAGCCAAAGATAATTGAGGAATTCATCGGTAGGGCCAATTCTGGTACTTCAGATTTAAGTATTGCGAAGATGCAAAGTCCCGGAGGATGGATTGAGCCCGGTCAAATTCCCAAGTTTGATGAGTATACTGTTGTGCTTAGAGGTTTATTAAAAGTTGATACTAAAAATGAATCATTTGAAGTAAGGAAAGGGGAGGCAATAATAATTAGTTCCGGCGAATGGGTGAGGTACAGTTCCCCGAAACAAAATGGTGCAGAATATATTGCTGTTTGCCTTTCAGCGTTTTCTCCAGATAC
>JAUXJP010000180.1 GCA_030624695.1 Candidatus Dadabacteria bacterium
AGCCCGAAAGCTAAAAGGCTTGAGATAAGGTTCCCTGACCCTTCATGTAACGGGTACCTTACATTTTCGGCAATGCTTATGGCAGGGCTTGACGGTATTCAAAATAAACTGAACCCTGGTGACCCTCTGGACAAAGACATTTATTCACTGGCCCCTGAGGAACTGGCCGGAATACCAAACGTCCCGGCATCGCTTGAAGAAGCACTAACATCGCTTGAAGAAGATCATGATTTCCTAATGAAAGGAGATGTATTTACGGAAGACGTGATTTCAACATGGATAGAGTATAAAATGGAAGAGGAAGTTAACCCGATGAGGTTAAGGCCCGTACCCCATGAGTTCATGCTCTATTTTGATGTATAAAATATAAAAAGAAAAAAATAATAGAAATGGCAGGCTTATAAACCTGCCGTTTTTTTATGTCTAAATGAAGACTATCAAAATTATTATTACCGCTCCTACCACCATGGCTGTAGCATAATTTCTTAATAGCCCGTTCTGAGTGGAAACAAGCCTGCGGCCAGTGCCAACTACCAATGAACTTACTCCGTTTACAAGTCCGTCTATTCCGTACCTGTCAAAGACGCCAAGCTGTGAAGAGAAATGATTAAAAGGGTTTATAATCAGTGTGTTGTAAAGTTCGTCGATATAAAACTTGGCATAAGACCAGCCGTAGAGAGTATTTAGAGCTGGACTCTTTGCCAGGCCCTTTAATACCGAAGGCCTTACCATATAAATATAGTATGCGGTTAATATCCCGAGCCCGGCAGCAACAATGGAAAGTAATGCGAGCGTCCAGTGGCTGAAAAACCTGTGTTCAATAATTTTAAACTCGTGCTGGTAAATAGAAGACTGCAAAAATCTTTCGATGAGGTTACTATCGTCGATTCCTATTGTCTGGCCCATAAATTCAGGGAATCCAAGGTATCCGCCAAGTACGGAAAGGAATGCCAGGATAATCAGCGGTATTGTCATGGACCACGGGGATTTGTGAAGATGGCTTTTTACTTTTTTATCCATCCTGCTCTCACCCTCGAATGTAAGAAAATAGAGCCTCATCATATAAAATGCCGTTAGCCCGGCGGTAATTAAACCGACCAGCCAGAAGACCGTATAACCTTCTTCATATAAAATCCCGAGAATACTGTCCTTACTGAAAAACCCGGACAGAAACGGCACGCCTGCAATAGCAAGTGTTCCTACCAGGAATGTTAAAGCGGTAAGAGGTATGTATTTCCTGAGCCCGCCCATATACCTAATATCCTGCTCCCCCGAAAGTGAATGAATAACGCTTCCCGAGCCGAGAAATAATAGGGCTTTGAAGAATGCATGGGTTACAAGATGAAATACAGCAACAGCATACGCTCCTACTCCTATTGCCATAAACATAAACCCAAGCTGGCTGACGGTGGAATAGGCTAAAACTTTTTTAATATCATTTTGAGTTATTGCTATAGATGCCGCGAAAAATGCAGTAAATGTTGCTACAACAAGGACTACAAACTGCGCGGTTGGCGCCATTGTAAATATGAGGTTGCACCTTGCAGCAAGATAAACACCCGCTGTTACCATTGTGGCGGCATGGATCAATGCACTGACCGCGGTAGGGCCTGCCATAGCGTCAGGCAGCCATACAAATAAGGGAAACTGTGCTGACTTTCCAATAGCACCAACAAAGAGTAAAAGTGCTATTGCCGTGATTGATGCAGTGGATACGGACTGCATAAACAGCTCGTCGGAAAGCTTTCCGAAAACTTCCTGGTAATTGACAGATCCGAAAACTACAAATATAAGGAATATTGCCAGTATAAAGCCAAAGTCGCCAATCCTGTTTACAACAAATGCCTTCCTCCCGGCATAGGCCTTTGCACTGTCCTCAAACCAGAATCCTATAAGAAGGTAAGATGCGAGCCCGACTCCTTCCCATCCGACAAACATCATGGTGAAGTTGTCGCCAAGTATGAGGATCATCATGAAAAATATGAATAAATTAAGGAATGTGAAGTAACGCGCGTAGGATTTGTCATGATTCATATAACCAACAGAATAGACATGTATCAGAAAACCAACCCATGTGATTACAAGTGACATAACAGCCGCAAGTGAATCGAAAAGAAATGAAAATTTAACGTTTAGGTCACCGGAAGGGATCCATGTATATACGTCCTGGATAATTAACCTTTCGGCTGGGGCTAGTCCAAGGAGCCTGAAAAAAAGAATTGTGGACACTATTGCCGATAACAATACGGCAAAACATCCAATAAACCCTACGGCCTTCTTTTCCCAACTTTCAGTATTATTTCCAAAAATAATCTTTTTCAGCGGGGTGGCAAAGAGAAGTCCGTTGATTATGGCGCCTATTAATGGAAAAAGTACAATGTATGAAATCATTTTTTTTTAAAGAACCTAACCCCTAAGAAGTTTTAATATATCAATATCAAGGCTGTTGTTGTGATTATAAATCAGCACTACAAATGCAAGGCCCACTGCAACTTCGGCAGCGGCTACCGTAATGGCCATTATCATAAATACCTGTCCCGTAAGATCACCCAAAAAGTATGAAAATGAGATAAAAGCGAGGTTACAGGAATTTAGCATAAGCTCAAGAGACATCAGGACCACAATGAGATTTCGTCTTGTAAGCACGCCGTAGGCACCTATCACAAGAAGTATGGAGCTAAGTATTATGTAATGGTTTAATGTAACTTCCATTATGAACTTTTACTCCTTCTGGCAATCGTCACTACACCTATTATTGCAACTATTATCAGTACTGATGTAAGCTCAAACGGAAGCAGGAATTCTGTAAACAGGTCCCTTCCTACGCTCTCAACTGAACCAAAATTTTCAATTACCGGGGGTTTCGGGCCGGAATTTAGAATCAGCTTGGAAGCAAAAAATCCGGTTACAGCAACAATCACAAACAAAAATGTTACCTTTTTTGCAATATTTTTGCCATCAAACTGCATTCCCTCTTCCTTAATATTTAAAAACATAACAGTGAATAGAAACAGTACGATTATAGCCCCGGCATATACAAGCACCTGGATCACAGCGACAAACTGCGCCCTTAGTAGTATGAAAAGCACCGCGGTGAAAAAGAAGGTCAGGACCATTGAGATTGCACATGCAACCGGGTTTTTATGAGTTACTACAATGATCGAACCAAATATGCAAAGCACAGCAAATATATAAAAAACAACTGCTTCAGTCAAAACTCACTCCAAATTTTTATTTTAAATGTCATTCCCGGCTACGAGGCTACGACTGAGCTCAGCCGAATGTCTCGGGACCCAGAAAGATATACAATTGGAAACAAACCCTGAAAATTCAGTATAAAATCATCCCCAAGATTATTGAAATAGAAATAATATTAT
>JAUXJP010000243.1 GCA_030624695.1 Candidatus Dadabacteria bacterium
ATCTGCGGAAGAAAACCCATATGCAGTTATTTCAGTATCCAATCCCGATATAAAGGTGCTTAGCTCCAGGGAATTTTCGTGGTCAGATAAATCGAGATATGTATACGAAGATAAAAGGTTAGAAGGATTTCCCCTGAAAAATAGATTCCAGAATGATATAAAAAACAAATTAACCTCTAATGGGTTCACTTTTACAGGATCTCTCCAAAATGCTTCTATACTTGTAGGATATGTAATTGCACTGGAAAGTTCACTGAACGATATGGATATAAATAATCTTTATGGAATAAACCCGGGATTTATAAATAAAGAAAAAGAAAAGAATAAAAACAAGTATGAAAAAGGGACAATAATCATTGATATAATTGAATCACGTACAAACAGAATGATCTGGAGAGGGGCAATGCAGGGTATGGCAGAGTTTGGAATACCGGACAATGAAAGAGAAGAAAGATTGAGTTCTGCCGTAAACAGGCTCCTGGACGAATTTTTGAAACTATACGGTAATAACTAAATAATAAGTGAATCTTTTTGCATATTATATATATTTAATTATATATATTTAATAGAGAGGATTGAATAATGAAATATATTTTTCTAATATTAATTTTAACAGCCTTTTCTTCATGCAGTAATAAGTTAGTCAGGGATAACCCGCGTGATCAGTACCGTCAGTGCCTGAGAGAGAATCCGGAAAATTCCGAAAAATGTGAAGCCTACAGGGATGCGTATCATGAGAGATTTGAATCGCACAGGGATGCCTGGCGGCGGGGTGCAGGGGATGTAGATTTTTAGGAGGCCGGGTTAATTATTTTGATTTTCCATGTATTATTTAAAAATATTTCAGATCAACCTAAAAAACCGGAGGAATTTATGAAATTATTTAGACTATTACTTTTATTACCCTTACTTACCTTACTTGCATGTGGAAGCACTGGTACCAACAAGAGTATCTTTCTTAACGGGGAAATACTTAATTTTGTCGAATTTGGAATTGTCGAGGTAGAGGTCAGGGAAGATGATAGGACCAGGGATTCAGCTGATGTAGAGCCTGACGGATCATTTGAGCTTAATTTCAATGCTGATTCCGGTTCTGTAGATCTAAGATTTATTGGAGATGAATTAACAATTATAAGGCCGAATTTCAGCGTAACCGATGACAGCACAATAGAACTGGATGTTACCCTCCAGTTAAACCCGATTGCTGTGATTATAAACAGCTGGGTCGTATTCCAGGACCCCATTTCCTTCAGGGGAGACGATACAATCATCTTTAACGACACAGAAGCCGACATAGTTATTAACGGAGACGGAGACAACTGTATTCGTACAAGAGACAACAGCATTGTAGATTTCAGGGTCAAAAGCATCGATTTATCGAATTGTGATGAGGGGGTAAGGACTGAGAATACCAGCCAGGTTATTCTGCTTACTGATCAGGCTTTGACAATATTTAGTGAAAGTAATGGTATTAGATCCAGGGAAGAAAGCTTTGTAAATGTCGGCCAGGTATTTAATTCTAATAACAATAGTGTGGAAGTCAGATCCTTTGATGCAGACGGTGTAAATACCTCTGGAACTGCCATTGTAAATTTTACTCCTCTTAATAACAACTGCAGTATAAGAGGTTCTAACGAAGCCGTTAATGAAGGTTCAGACAGCACTGTTAATACTGGCGGCTGCACACTTGTGGATGGTTAGACTTACTATTTATGAACTATTTTCTAAATTGTTTTGTTGTATAGATACCAATAAGCCTTGCTACCATAAATGCTATAAAGAGTTGTCCTATTACGGCCTCAAGGACTGACATTATCCTTCCCGTTGGCGTAACGGATGTAATATCCCCGTAGCCGAGGCTAGCTAGGGTTGTATAGCTGAAATATATAATGTCATTTGATGTCATTTTCCCGGTTACTCCACTTCCAGCGAAAATAGAGCCGGGTGATAGTTCATTAATAAGCCCGTAAATTGATGCCCAGAGCAGTCCAAGGAGAAGGTACGCACATACAGCACCGTAAAGTGTGTTTTGGGTAATTTCTTTTGTTTTTATAATCATATTAAGCAGGGTGAGCGTTACGTATAAAAAGAAAAAGAAACTAAGAAACACGGTTTTGGTGGATGTCAAAAAAAACCATTCGGATATGAACCAGGGAAGTGCAAGAATTAGAAGAACGTATATTGACTTTTTATTTGCCGAGGCAGCATAAACGCCGGCAATAATGACAATTGTGCTTAGTGAATTCAGTACAATATATGAGTACTTATAACTTTCAAGTACTGCTGATAGGATTAATAGTATCAGCAGGGAACACATGAAGTTAAACATCTTAAATTCCTTAATGGAAAATAAGATTATTTCATATAGGTTTTTTTCTTCCATTCTAGGTATATCTGCACCTCTTATTTTTCAAGCCTGCTTTTATTAACGAAACCTATTGCAAATTCCTCCATGTATTTTGCATGGACTTTATCTCCAACTTTTAGTGTTTCAAAGTTGTGTACAGTTGAATCTGCCATAAATGTTATAGTATGGCCTTTATCACCAACTAAAGTTACTTTTCTAGTTGCTAGGTCAAGGGACTGGATTGTTCCCACAACTTCGACAGTCTCAATGGCTGTAGTCTGTGGTTTTTCTCCTTCCTTGCTGTTTTTTACACCCATAGCAACTGCCTCTCCATCCTGTTCGCCGGGTTTGGCAAGTGTAATAG
>JAUXJP010000032.1 GCA_030624695.1 Candidatus Dadabacteria bacterium
GAGCTTTATCCTCTTCTGATTTGGATTCAGCTTCTTCAACCATAGAATCAATTTCTTCCTTACTAAGACCGCTTGAAGCCTCAACTTTTATTTTTTGTTCTTTCTGAGAGGCCATATCTTTTGCAGATACATGCATAATACCGTCAGCATCCGTATCAAATGTAACTTCAACTTGTGGTATTCCCCTGGCTGCAGGTGGAATCCCATCCAGGATAAACCTGGCGAGTGTCCTGTTATCCGCTGCCATCTGCCTTTCACCCTGTAATACATGTATCTCAACTGAAGTCTGATTATCTTCCGCAGTGGTAAACACCTGGCTCTTTTTTGTCGGTATTGTTGTGTTTCTTGTTATAATTGGTGTCATTAGGCCGCCGAGAGTCTCAATGCCAAGTGAAAGCGGTGTTACGTCAAGTAATAAGACATCTCTTACTTCACCTCCAAGCACAGCACCCTGTATTGCAGCACCCAATGCAACAACTTCGTCAGGATTAATCCCCTTGTGTGGCTCTTTACCAAAGAATTCTGATACTAACTTCTGAACAAGCGGAATCCTCGTAGAACCACCAACAAGAATTATTTCGGAAATATCGGATGCTTTTAAAACTGCATCCTTAAGTGCTTGCTTACATGGTTCCAGAGTACCTTTAACAAGTGAGTCAACTATTTGTTCAAATTTTGAACGTGTTATTTTTAATACTAAATGTTTAGGGCCTGATGCATCAGCAGTTATAAATGGAAGATTTATTTCTGTTTCAAGTTTGCTGGAAAGCTCTATCTTCGCTTTTTCTGCTGCTTCCCTTAACCTCTGCTGTGCCATTTTATCATTACTTAAATCTATTCCTGAGTCTTTTTTAAACTCATCAATAATGTATTCAATAATTTTTCTATCGAAGTCATCTCCACCAAGGTATGTATCACCATTTGTTGATTTTACTTCAATAACATTGTCACCGACTTCCAGTATTGAAATATCAAATGTCCCTCCGCCCAGGTCATAAACGGCAATTATTCCTTCACTCTTTTTATCGAAACCATAAGCAAGTGCGGCAGCTGTAGGTTCGTTAATAATCCTTTTTACTTCAAGACCAGCAATTTTACCGGCATCTTTGGTCGCCTGCCTCTGGCTGTCGTTAAAGTAAGCAGGAACAGTTATCACAGCTTCTGTAACAGAATTTCCAATATAATCTTCAGCTGCTTTTTTTAATTTCATTAATATATTTGAAGAAATTTGAGGTGGCGAATATTGCTCACCTTCAACTTCAAACCATGCATCATCATTAGAAGATTTAACAATTTTATAAGGCAAATTACCTACTTCGTCTTTAACCTCTTCAAATCGTCTGCCAATCATTCTCTTATTGGAAAAGATGGTGTTTTCCGGATTAGCTACTGCCTGCCTTTTAGCTGAATCACCTACAAGAATTTCCTTATCCTTACCAAATGCTACAACTGAAGGAGTAGTCCTGTTACCTTCCTCGTTTATTATTATCTTCGGTTCTCCGCCTTCCACAATCGCAACAACAGAATTCGTTGTACCTAGATCAATTCCAATTATTTTTGAAGTCGCCATACTAAAAAAACCTCCTGGTTTATCTTAATTCACAATATTTTGCATATTGAATTTCAATTTTTTCTGCAATTTAGCAAGTGCAGATTTTTCTATCTGTCTTACTCGTTCTTTTGAGACTCCAAGTTCTTCTCCGATTTCATGAAGTTTTCTCGGATTATCAAGATAGAACCTTTCATTAATTACTTTTTTTTCTCTCTCGTTAAGGTTATCCATGCCTTTTCTCAGTTCTTCATGAGCAATGTTGTTATATTCTATATTCTCAACAAGCTGTTCCTGATTTATTCCCTTGTCAGGAAGAATATCAATATAGTTCATGGAACCATCGTCGCCGTTGACATTCTGATCAAGAGAGAAATCCCTTGAAGCATGCCTGAGTTCCATTTCTATTACTTCTTTTTCCTTTACTCCAAAATACGCAGCAACTTTTTTAATCTCTTCTTCGTTCAGTTTAGAAGAAGAAATATTTAATTTTCTTTTTGCACTTCCTAATTTTTGAAATAACTTTCTTTGTGCCTGTGTTGTTCCAATTTTAACACTGCTCCAGAATTTCATGATATGCCCGTGTATACGGGCTTTAATCCACCAAACTGCATAACTTATAAGCCTGTAGCCTTTATAAGGATCGAATTTCTTTACCGCATGCATAAGACCAATGGTGCCTTCCTGGATTAAATCCATCAAAGGAAACCCATAGGATTTATATTCTCCGGCTATTTTCATTACAAACCTGAGGTTAGACAAAACAAGCTTATTAGCTGCTTCAAGATCACCATTTTCATGGTAAATTACAGCAGTTTCATATTCTTCCTGTTTTGAAAGCAGTGGATAGTTTTCTACCTCTTTCAAAAACAGATTCATAGATGTATTTAATGCTAATGCTTTCATTTTCTTAACCTCCTATATCCAAAATAAGCATCAACAGACGCTTGTCAAGAGGCTACAAGTCTTATTGTTTAACAATATACGAGGGTTAGGAGAATAGATGAAATTGTTTATTTGGTGGCTTCTACTACTTTTGATGCAGCATCTTTCATATCTGTCCCGGTTTGAATGTCCAGTCCGGATTCAGAAAGAAGTTTTCTGCCTAATTCCACATTTGTACCTTCAAGCCTTACAATCAAAGGCACTTTAATTCCAATTTCATTTGCAGCTGTAATGATTCCTTCTGCAATGGTATCACATTTCATAATTCCACCAAAAATGTTAACAAAAATAGCCTTAACATTTTTATCACTGAGTATCATTTTAAAAGCTTTAGTTACCTGTTCTGCAGTAGCACCGCCCCCAACATCAAGAAAATTTGCGGGCTCTCCCCCGTGAAATTTAATAATGTCCATAGTTGCCATAGCAAGGCCGGCTCCATTAACAAGGCAACCAATATTACCGTCAAGATTTACAAAACTTATACCGACTTCTTTTGCTTCAAGTTCAAGTTCATCTTCCTCGGTTCTGTCCTGAAGCTTTTGAATATCGGGACGCCTGAAAAGTGCGTTATCATCAAAATTCAGTTTACCGTCCAATGCAAGAACATCCCCGTCCCCTGTAAGTACCAATGGGTTAATTTCTGCAAGTGAGCAGTCTTTTTGTGTAAAGAGGTTGTATAAACTAATAATAAAAGACACCGTTTTATTTACTGCTTTACCTTCAAGTCCCAGAAAATATGCAATTTTTCTGCACTGGAAAGGTTGTATGCCAACAGAAGGGTCAATGTATACTTTTAATATCTTTTCAGGTGTATTTTTGGCAACTTCTTCAATTTCTGTACCACCTTCGGGACTTGCCATTATAACTACCTGTTCACTGGTTCTGTCTATTACCATTCCAAGGTAAAATTCTTTTGCAATATCAGAGGCTTCTTCCACAAGCACCTTACCAACTATTTTGCCTTCAGGCCCAGTCTGATGAGTCACAAGTTTCATTCCGAGCATTTCTGATGCTATTGTTTCTACTTCTTCTGGTGAACCGGTTATCTTTACTCCACCGGCTTTCCCTCTTCCGCCGGCATGTATCTGGGCTTTAACGACCAGTTTTTCAGCATTTAAATCCGTAGCAATCCGTTTTGCTTCTTCTGCAGTAAACGCAACTTTTCCAATCGGCACTCCGACACCATAGTTTGATAATAGTTCTTTAGCCTGGTACTCATGTATATTCAATTCTAATTCCTCCGGGACGGGTAATACTTTTAAACTATTTGCCCTTTATTTTTCTTAATACCCAGCTTAATGGATCAAAGTACTTGTCAGCAACTCTTTCCTTTAAAGGTATAATTCCATTATCGGTTATGTGAATATCCTCAGGGCATACCTCGGTGCAGCACTTTGTAATGTTGCAATAACCAACGCCTGCTTCGTCTTTTAAAAACTCCCTGCGGTCGATTTTTTCCATCGGGTGCATAACACGTTCTGCAATTTTGATCATAAACCTTGGGCCAAAAAAAGCATCTTTCCTTTCATGATTTCTAAGTATGTGGCAAACATTTTGGCACAGAAAACACTCTATACATTTCCTGAATTCCTGGATACGTTCAACATCTTCCTGGTACATTGTAAATTCTTCGTCAGTAGCAGGAGTGAATTCAGGGATTTTTTTATTTACTTCGTAGTTCCATGAAACATCCGTTACGAGGTCTTTCATAATAGGGAAAGCTTTTATCGGGTAAACGGTAATCGGTTGTCCTTCCGGGAACTTGTCCATCCTTGATTTACATGCAAGCTGGGGTTTACCGTTAATTTCAGTACTGCATGAACCGCACTTAGCTGCTTTACAGTTCCACCTTACTGCGAGGTCATGGTCATATTCAGCCTGGATATAATGAAGGGCGTCGAGGACAACCATACCTTCTTCAACAGGGACTTTATATTCTTTTTCTTCCCCGCCATTTGCATCCCCTCTGAATACTCTAAGTATAGCTTCCGACATTTATGTACCCTCCGTAAATAGGCTTTTTAGTTCGTCCGGCATCTCGGGCAGCGGGGTTGTTGTAATATTCATAGTGTCGCCCTGAAGGTTAATTGATGAGTTTACCTTACCCCATTTTTCATCATCATAGCCTTCAAAATCTACCCTGCTGTGGGCCCCCCTGCTCTCTTCTCTCTGAAGGGCACATTTGGCTATAGCTTCTGATACCATGAGCATGGATTTCAGGTCTCTGCACAAATGCCATCCTGGGTTATACATTCTTGAACCTTCAATTTTAAGGTTTTTAGCCCTTTCTTTTAATTTATCAACTTCCGCAATTCCATGTTTTAGATTCTCTTCATTTCTGAAGACACCTATGTAGGTACCCATTACATCCTGAAGGTCCTGGTGTATTGCATATGGGTTTTCACCATCAGTACTGCTGAATGGTGCAAGTATTTCATTTGCATAAGACTCTATCAGGTCAGCCGGGATATTAAGATTAGTGGAAAGGTTGTTTGCATATACTGCAGCGGCTTCACCGGATCTTTTACCAAATACAAGGAGATCTGAAAGGGAGTTGCCTCCGAGCCTGTTTGCACCGTGCATACCACCAGACACTTCACCTGCCGCGTAAAGCCCCGGTATTGTTGTAGCACAGGTATCGCCATCTACCCTAATTCCGCCCATTATATAATGGGTAGTTGGATATACTTCCATAGGGTCTTTTGTTATATCTACATCAGCAAATTCCATAAACTGGTGGTACATGCTAGGTAGTTTCTTCTTAATGTAATCGGCACCTTTATGGGAAATATAAAGATAAGCACCTCCGTGAGGTGTACCTCTTCCTTCTTTGACCTCTATGTATATTGATCTTGCAACAACGTCACGTGTACTTAGTTCCATTCTCTCAGGGTCATATTTCTCCATAAATCTTTCGCCTTCTGAATTTCTAAGTATTCCACCTTCACCTCTCACAGCTTCGGTAACAAGTACTCCTCTTATACTGGGAGGCCATACCATACCGGTTGGGTGAAACTGGATAAATTCCATATCGATAAGTTCTGCACCGATATCATATGCCATAGACTGTCCGTCGCCCGTGTATTCCCATGAATTAGAGGTCACTTTATATGCCTTTCCGACACCGCCTGTAGCAAGTATTATTGATTTAGCTTTAAATAGTACAAATTTCCCGCTTTCTCTCCAGTATCCAAAAGCACCTGCAATCTTATCACCATCTTTAATCAGGTGAGTAATTGTGCATTCCATGTACACGTCAATTCCAGTGTGTATACCTTTGTCCTGAAGTGTTCTTATCATTTCAAGGCCAGTTCTGTCGCCAACATGGGCAAGTCTTTTCCATGTATGTCCGCCAAATATCCTCTGGTTAATTTTACCTTTAGGGGTCCTGTCAAATACCGCGCCCCAGTGTTCAAGTTCTCTTACTCTTTCAGGGGCTTCTTTTGCATGATTAAACGGCATTTTCCAGTTGTTAAGCATTTTGCCGCCGTAAATAGTATCTTTAAAATGAGTTTTCCAGTCATCCTTTGGGTCAACATTAGCAAGAGCTGCCGCTATACCGCCTTCTGCCATCACAGTATGTGCTTTACCAAGTAGTGATTTACAGACAAGCCCTGTTGATGCACCCTGCGCTGAGGATCCAATTGCAGCCCTGAGGCCTGCGCCCCCGGCTCCTATAATCAATACATCATGAGTATGTGTTTCATAATTTTCCATTTCTATATAAACCTCACATCTGTAATAATGCCCTTGGCAAGAAGGAATACATATAAATCTGCCAGCGCAACAAACACAAGGCTAATCCAAGCATAAAGCATATGCCTCTCGTTAAATGCACTTGCCGCTCCCCATAACCTGAACCTTGTAGGACAGCCTGAAAAAACATCAAGATTCCCACCTACCAGGTGCCTGAATGAATGGCAGGAGAGGGAATATAGTGTTAGTAATATTGCATTTATAGTTAACACAATTGACCCAAGGCCAATACCAATCCCATCCCTGAAATTGAAAGCTATAATTGCATCATACCAGAGGAAAATCAGGATAATTGTTGCTGCATAGAAAAAGAACCTGTGTACGTTCTGGAGTATAAACGGAAATGAAGATTCTCCCTTATAATCTTTATTACTTCTTAAAGGATTAACTGCACATGCCGGGGGAGAAAGGAAAAAAGACCTGTAATATGCCTTCCTGTAGTAATAACAGGTTGCCCTGAACCCAAGTGGAGCCCACAAAATAAGCAGTGCAGGTGAAAATGGCCACCAGTTGGCAAGTATTAAGGGTGAATAAAAAGGTGATAAGTAGGGATCACTGAAATAAAACTCATTTGAAAGTGCCCTCCATGTTGAATAAATACCGAATGCACCAAGGACCGTTGCAGTAATTAACGGTTCAACCCACCAAGCATCTTTCCTTAAAGTTAAAACGTTTTGCCCAGTACCATTTGACATTTAACTTCCTCCAAAAGTTGTTTCAAATATACACTTAATGTAAATGTATCTAATATTTTTTATACAGCAGAATTCAATTTTGAAATCTATAAAATGCCTGCATCATCAATTACATCACAAAGTTCTTTTACATGGCCTGCAGACACATTAAGCTCTTCCTGTTCGTCTTTCTGAAGATCAATCTGAATAATTTCTTCAACACCTTTTCTTCCGAGTTTAACAGGTAAACCAACAAAGATATTATCAATTCCGTATTCACCTTCAGCATGAACACAGCATGGTAAAATTTTCTTTTTATCTTTTAGTATTGCTTCAGCCATTTCAACAGCTGAAGTCCCGGGTGCATAAAAAGCACTTCCTGTCTTTAATAGTCCGACAATCTCTGCCCCTCCCTTACGGGTCCTTGTTATCAGTGCATCAATAGTTGCTTCATCCATCAGGTCAGTGATTGGTATTCCCGCTACTGTCGTGTACCTTGCAAGAGGTACCATATCATCTCCGTGGCCGCCTAATACAAATGCATGAATATTTTCGACAGATACTCCAAGTTCCATGGCAATAAATGTTCTGAACCTTGCTGAATCCAGCACACCTGCCATACCCATAACCCTTTCACGTGGAAATCCGCTTACTTTATGTGCAACGTATACCATTGCGTCCAGCGGGTTTGTTACCAGGATCAGAATTGAATCTGGTGAATGTTTTACCACATTCTCAGTAACTTCTTTTACAATTTTTGTGTTTGTTGAGACAAGGTCGTCCCTGCTCATTCCAGGTTTCCTTGGTATCCCGGAAGTGATAATCACTACATCAGAATTTGAAGTATCTTCATAGTTGTTTGTTCCGATAAAATTGACATCTGATCCTATAACGGGACACATCTGGTGAAGGTCAAGTGCCTTACCCTGGGGCATTCCTTCTACGATATCTACTAATACTACATCTGCTAATTCCTGATCAGCTATTTGAAAGGCTGCTGACGCACCTACATTACCCGCACCTATTACGGATATTTTAGGCCTGCTCATTTTAATTCTCCTGTTCTATTATTTTATTATAAAGACTACTAAACTACTTACCCAGAGCCTTATCCATATTATCGACAATTGCCTGTGCATATTCTGAACATTTTAACAAAGTAGCACCTTCCATCTGGCGTTCAAGGTCGTAAGTAACTGTCTTGTTAAGTACTGTTTCTTCCATAGCCCTGACCACTAAACCAGCTGCTTCGTTCCATCCAAGGTACTGAAACATCATAACACCAGACAAAATAACTGAACCTGGATTTACCTTATCCTGCCCTGTATATTTTGGTGCTGTGCC
>JAUXJP010000041.1 GCA_030624695.1 Candidatus Dadabacteria bacterium
AGCATTTTTAATTTTCTTGATACTCAACCCGGAAGTCTTGGACAGCTCATCAACACCCGGGTTATCACTCCCGTTATTAATTAACTGATGTGTTAGTTTGTTAATTTTATTTGCCTGCTCAAGTACCCTGACAGGTAGTCTGATAAGTCTTGTCTGATCAAGCAATGACCTTGAGATTCTCTGGATAATCCACCATGATGCATAAGTTGAAAATCTGTAGCCCTTTGAGTAATCATACTTCTCTACCGCTTTCATTAATCCAAGGTTTCCTTCCTGGATTAAATCTGCCATAGGCAGGCCTCTTGTTAAATAGTTTTTTGCTATGCTGATAACCAGTCTGAGGTTACCTTTAATAAATTTGTTCCTGTACTCAAGAATCTTTCTTTCATTAATGATCCTTAGAATCTCGAGCCTGTTGATATCTTTTGCTTTTCCAGAAGATCTTCTCTGACTGATAAGTTCTATCTTTTTGTTGATAGCATTGATACTCTTTTCAAATAGTTTTATCTGAATAGAGTACTCAACTTCCTGCTTTGCAGTTAAAAGATTCTCTGAACCTATTTCCTTAAAATAATTTTGAAGAGTAAAAAAATCATCTTCAGAAATAGTTTTAGACTTTGTATTCGTATTAAACTTTAGGGACTTATCCTCCGAAGAGTCCGGAGAGTTTAACGAATCATAGCTAAAATCTCCTTTCGAAGCTACATACTCTTGAACTAACTCTGACATATCATTCCTCCATCAAAACTGATATACACAAGATTATAATGCAATTTATATGCCAACAAAATTTTGACTGCACTTTAATTTTACATCCCACATCTTGTGTGCAAAAATTAATCAATACACATTATTTTGTCACATAAGAAATTGTGATGTGAATTATCTTGCACATAATTATACACCAAATGACAAAAATACACACGTTGATTTTTTTAAAGTATATTATAAACTATATATCAGAACTTGTACAGATCATGAGAATTTTATTAACAGGCGGAGCAGGGTTTATTGGTTCATGGGTGGCTGAAAATTATCTTAAAGAAAAACATGAAGTATTAATTTACGATAATTTGTCTTCAGGAACTGTCAAAAATATACCACAAGATGCAGAATTCATTGAGGGTGATATTCGCGACTATTGTATGTTGGAAGAAGCCTTTAAGAAATTCCGTCCTGAAGTAATCAACCACCATGCAGCACAAATTAATGTAAGAGTTTCAGTTGATGACCCTGTTGTTGATGCAGAAACAAATATTTTAGGTTCTATCAATCTCTTACAACTATCTGTGAAATACAACATCAGTAAATTTATTTTTGCTTCAACCGGCGGTGCTATATACGGTGAGCCAAGTATTATCCCGGTTGATGAATTAACGGATAAACAACCTTTATCGCCTTATGGAACTTCAAAACTATGCGTTGAAAACTACTTAAATTATTACAATAAAATTTACAATCTGGATTTCACGGCACTCAGATATTCGAATGTATACGGTGAGAGGCAAAATCCACATGGCGAAGCTGGTGTCGTTGCTATATTTTGTACAAATATTCTTAATGGTACGGGTTGTAAGGTTTTTGGAAGCGGGGAACAGACAAGGGACTATGTGCACTGCAATGATGTTGCAAGGGCTAATGTTCTTAGCCTTAATTCAGTTAGTGGTATTTACAATATTGGCACTTCAGTAAGTACATCGGTAAATGACATTGTTACCAAGCTAAAGGATTTCTCTGGCATAGATTTTAAATCAGAACACCTTCCTGCAATATCAGGAGAAGTTAATCATATTTCACTTGATAACAAACTTGCCGGCAAGGTCCTGGGATGGTCACCCCTGATCAGTTTTGATAGCGGCCTTAAAAGAACATGGAACTGGTTCAATAACAACTCGTCATAAAAACTTTATGTATATGGTTGATTATAATTTCTTTATTGGTATCTTTACCTGACTTGGAGGAATTAACTATGTCCAAAAATGATAAATTATATGATGTAAGAGTTGCCGGAAGATATATTAAAGAAGGTATGCTTACACAGAAAAATTATGAAAGCTATATTAAGAAACTTCCCGACGTAACAGAAAAAAGCCAAATTCTAAACATTGATGAAGATGAAATTACGGAAGAAACCGAAGAGATTGAAGAAGAATCTTTAATAACCGAGAATCAAGAAGGAACTGAAACTGAAATTGAATAAAATCCAGAAATGGGAATATAAAGTTGTCACAACTGATTCTTTAGTGCAGGAACCACAAAACCATGACATTGCTGTTTCACAGGAAGCAAGTAATGAAAGGAAAGAATTTTCAAAAAGCAGTATTGAAAAATCCCTTAATATTTTAGGTCACGATGGCTGGGAACTTATCTCGGTGCTTCGTGAATTCTGTATATTTAAAAAATCTAATATTTAATCCGTAAAGTTATTCCCACTCGATTGTGCTCGGCGGTTTGGTCGAAATATCGTATACTACCCTGTTAACACCTTTTACCTCGTTAATTATCCTTACTGATATCTTCTCAAGAAGTTCGGGGGGTATTCTTGCCCAGCTTGCTGTCATACCGTCAACGCTTGTTACGGCCCTTAGGGCAATTACGTTGTCATAAGTCCTCTCATCACCCATTACACCTACAGTCCGTATCGGGAGGAATACGCAAAATGCCTGCCATATATTATCATATTCACCGCCCTGCTTTAACTCCTGAATAAAGATATGATCGGCCTGGCGAAGTACCAGGAGAGATTCCTCTGTAATTTCACCTATTATTCTGATAGCAAGACCGGGCCCTGGAAAGGGGTGCCTCTCTAAAAGTCCATCAGGTACACCTAAAGTACGGCCTACTTCCCTTACCTCATCTTTAAATAGTTCTCTTAATGGTTCGACAAGTTTTAGATTCATTCTTTCGGGTAATCCGCCAACATTGTGGTGAGATTTAATCGTTGCCGAAGGCCCCTTAACACTCACACTCTCAATCACATCAGGATACAGGGTGCCCTGTGCAAGGAACTCAGCATTGGAAAATTTATGTGCTTCTTCATCAAATACGTTAATAAATTCTTCACCTATAATTTTTCTTTTCTTTTCAGGATCAATTACACCGCTGAGTTTTGATAAGAATCTTTTTCCTGCTTCAACATCTATGAGATTAAGTTCGAGTTCTTTATAGTTTTTAACAACCTCTTCAGTTTCATTTAGTCTCATAAGTCCGGTATCCACAAATACACATGTGAGGTTATTGCCAATTGCTTCTTTTAATAAAACTGCTGTTACCGTTGAATCCACACCGCCGGATAGTGCGCATATTACTTTTGAATCCCCCACAGTTTCCCTGATATTCCTTATACTGCTTTCAACAAATGACTCCGGGTTCCACAGGCCCTTGCATTCAGAAATCTTATAAATAAAGTTAGACAATATTTGTTTTCCAAGCAGTGTATGTACTACTTCCGGATGAAACTGGGTACCATAAATTTTGAGGGATTTACTTTTTATAGCCGCTACAGGGGTATTGTCAGTAAATGCTACGGAAATAAAGTCTTCGGGTATTTCAAGGACTTTATCACTATGAGACATCCAAACATCGGTTGCCGCTGGTATTTCTGAAAAAAGATCGTCAGTTTTGCTGGTATTAATGGTAGCGGGTCCGAATTCTCTTTTATCCGACTTTTCGACTTTACCGCCAAGCAACTGGACAATTAACTGCATGCCGTAGCAGATTCCAAGTACCGGAATACCAAGACCTAATATCTTATTATCTACTTTTGGTGAACCATCATCCCACACGCTTGAAGGTCCTCCGGAAAAAATAATTGCGTTTGGAGACAGTTCTATAATTTCATCGACTGAAGTATTAAAGGGTTTAATCTCTGAATATACACCAAGCTCTCTTACACGCCTTGCTATGAGCTGTGTGTACTGAGAACCAAAATCTAAGACCAGTACATTTTCTGACATTTCTATAATGGATGGATTCTATTCTATCCTGTAGTTAGGAGCTTCATTGGTAATAATTACATCATGGACATGACTTTCCTTAAAGCCTGCATTTGTTATTCTTACGAATTTTGCATTGGATCTGAGTTTGTTAAGATTTAAACACCCCGTGTAGCCCATACCAGACTTCACTCCACCGACTAACTGATATATTATACTTCCGAGCGATCCCCTATGGGGTACCCTTCCCCCGATTCCTTCAGGTACAAATTTTGAGTCTTCATCTACACTATCCTGGGAATACCTGTCTTTACTTCCCTGCTTCATAGCTTCTATTGAGCCCATTCCCCTGTATACCTTGTAAGACCTTCCCTGGAACAACACTGTTTCCCCTGGTGCTTCGTCCGTACCTGCAAACAAGTTGCCGATCATCACGGAATATGCCCCTGATGCCAGGGCTTTTGTAATATCACCTGAATACTTTATTCCACCATCAGCAATTATGGGGACATTCTTTTTTGAAGCTGCTTTCGAGACTTCACTGATAGCAGTAATTTGCGGTACTCCTATGCCGGCAATAATTCGTGTAGTACAGATTGATCCTGGTCCTACCCCGACTTTAAGGGCATCCGCACCGGCTTTGATTAATGCTTCTGCTCCAGCAGAAGTTGCAATATTACCGGCGATTACTTCAATATTTTTAAAATTTTTCTTTATATATTTAACACTGTCTACTACTCTCTTAGAATGAGCATGCGCGGTATCAATAATAACTACATCACAGCCTACAGATAGTAACTTATCCACCCTTTCATCCATATCTGATGAAACGCCAACAGCACCACCGCATCTTAGTCTTCCCATGGTGTCCTTGGACGCATTAGGGAATTTTTCAATTTTTTCAATGTCCTTCATGGTTATAAGTCCACGAAGGCGAAAACGGGAGTCAACAACAGGGAGTTTTTCAATCTTAAATCTGTGAAGCAGTTCCTTAGCTTCTTCCAGTGTTGTTCCTTCTTTTGCTGTTACAAGATCTTTTTTAGGGGTCATTACCTTTTCAATTTTATAATCAAGATTTTTTTCAAATCTGAGGTCCCTATTTGTTATTATTCCATTTAATGTGCCGTCATTCTTAATAACGGGAAGACCCGTTATCCCAAATTTATTCATTATATTAAGGGCATCTTCCACGAGCTGGTTTGGTTTTACAGTAAGTGGGTTTACAATCATACCGCTTTCGAATTTCTTTACTTTTTCTACTTCAGATGCCTGAAAGTCAGCCGACATATTCTTATGAATAATACCAATACCGCCTTCCTGGGCCATTGTTATTGCAGTATGGGCCTCAGTAACGGTATCCATTGCTGCACTTACAAGTGGGATATTTAATTTTATTCCGGGAGTTAGTTGGGTTGATACGTCGACATCAGTGGGCAAAATCTGAGAGTAAGAAGGTACGAGTAAAACATCGTCAAATGTTAAGGCTTCTTCAACCTTACCTACGCTCATTATTTAGTTCCTTTAGTTTTTTTTGCAGTTACTTTTTTCTCTACGGTTTTTTTAGGCCTAGGTGCTTTTTGTGGTGCTTTTTGTGGTGCTTTCGGGGCAGCTGTCTTTGAAGCTCTTGGCTTCTTTTTAGGCTTTTCTATTATAATTTGCTTTGCGGTACTCGGTGTTAATAATATTTCCAGAACTTTTTTCCTCATCTCGGGAAGCCCTACTCCAAGTTCAACCTCAATCTCCTGCTGTTTATCTAATAGATGTATAAATACAGGTAATACACCAACAAATGTCTCAGAATCAACTCTTTCAAATCCAAGTGCTTTAAGCAGTTTTTTCTGGAATACCGGAAAATCTACTGTTGCAATTTCAGCCGTTTCCTGTGGTAATAATCCGTCCTGGCTCACGCTTACTTTTATCTTTGTAGCTTTCATAATATACTATTACACTCCATTTCTATTTGATTAGAATAACTGCTTTTTCCCAAAGTATTAAAACGGTTATATTACAAGAACAAGAGTTATTAAGCAAGGATACATCAAGGATTTCCACTAATTCCCACTGAATCATATCCTACTATTTCAACGCGGTATTTTAATCCAAGGATTTTTTCTTTCGCAGGAAAAATCGAATAAAACGGGATTTTCTCTCCAGGCTGTATATCAAAGTTCAGTCCGTCAAGATTATTGACATCATCATAGTCAATATCACCGTTTTTTCTATTCAGCTTTGCCTGAAGGCTGTTAAATGAACTGTTCTTGATTTCCCTTTTAGACAAAGTATTCCCGGCATATAGTTCCTGTATAAAAATACTGTTACCCTCGGATATATAATAAACCCGGAGTTTAAGGTAGTTTACAGGGTTTGTTGATATATTTACCACTGCTCCGGCAACAATAAAAACCTGGCCGTATTTAGAACTTAGCCAACTTCCATTAACATCTTTAATCCTGATATTCTTTTTTAGTCCACGTCCTTCAATTCCTATATAGAAACTTCTGGCATAATTATCGAATCTTTTGAAATAATCATTCGGGTATATCTTGGTTTCATTTAATAAAAATAAAGATACAAGGAAAAGTGCTGCAATTAGTAATATAGTGAAGGCCCAGCCAAAAAATTTCTTAATAAAACCACTGTCCTTACCTCTGCTGTATCTTTTTACAGATGCAGGTTTTTCAGATGCAACATATTGCGGCTCTTGTATATCGGAAGACGATGCAACGGTACCTTTTGTATAAGTCTGTTCGAGCACATCCTGGTCAATACTAAGATCAGGACTTTGAAATTCAATTCCATCTACTTCATCAGCAGCTGTTTCCTGCCTGTCTGCCGGAGTTATAAATACTTCCGACTGGGAACTAGATTGCAGGGCCTCAGGATTTTCAGCCATATCATCAAGGTGGTCTATTTCCAGGTTCTGAAAAGAATCTGATAAAATTTCTTTATTATCTGTCGAACTATCAAAATCAATACTACTGTCGGATGTCTCTAAATTCTCTATCTGCAGTTCACTGCTGACAGGAGGAATTTCTTCAGTTTCTGATGTACTAAATTGTTCATCAGTAGTTACTGGTGAAGCAAAACTTGCTGTTTCGGGATGTGTTTCAACTTCCGGTATATTTTGTACCTCCGGTATTTCATTTATATCTATTGAGGGTATATCAGGATGTATGAGTTCATCTTGCTGCTCCTCGCTAAATAGATTAGGCCCGGCTTCAAGGCTGTGTTCTTCGTGGAGGCTGTATTCAAAAAAGAAAACTTCACCACATTTTGAACATCTTACCTTGATTCCGGGTGGCTTGACCTTGTCGTCACCTACCCTGAACTTCGTTTTACATGCTTCGCATTGGATTATCATAGTTTAACAAAATGTATCATTTTGATTGTTAATACTAATTTTAAGATCAAAATCCTATTTAACAAAAATATATTTAATTTAAATAAAAAATTTTATGTAAAAAAGATAATGCTTATTATAGTTTATTTTTCATTAAAAATGTATTTTCTGGATTAAATCAACTTAAATAGATTGCAATGAAGTTATTACTTATGTAGAATTTCCTACTACAAATTACGTCGGAGCTACCTTAC
>JAUXJP010000265.1 GCA_030624695.1 Candidatus Dadabacteria bacterium
CTGCCATCCGGCAAAATCAACAATTTTTGAATTATTTTCTTTATGTATGTCGTAAAGTGCGGTTTTTCTCATCTGGAATGATATGATTTAACAACAGAAATTTAAATTGTCAATTATACCATATTTTTAATTCGCTCTATTTGATTAAATAAAACATATATGAATAAACATCTGAGACTTATAAAGATTTATAAAAGGCTCTTAGAAAATTACGGTGAGCAAAATTGGTGGCCCGCAGATTCAAAACTTGAATGCGCGATCGGCGCAATACTTACTCAAAACACTTCATGGAACAACGTCGAAAAAGCAATAATAAATATTAAATCTGTTATGGATATCACCATTGAAAACCTTTCAGTTTTGTCTACAAATGAACTTTCACTATTGATAAGGCCTTCCGGATTCTATAAGCAGAAAGCAAAAAGAATAAAACGGCTTATCGAATTCATAAATAATCAATATGAAGGGAAAATAGAAAACATGGAACATGAAAATCTTAAAAGCCTCCGCGCGGGGCTGCTGTCAATTAATGGAATAGGCCCGGAGACTGCTGACTGCATACTCCTTTATGTTGTAAACAAACCTGTATTTGTAATAGACAAGTATACATACCGCCTGCTTTACAGGCATGGGTTTATTGTAAGGGAAACAAGCTATTCAGAAATGCAGAATCTTTTTATGGAAAACCTGGAAAACAGATCAGGCCTGTTTGGAAAGTTTCATGCATTAATAGTAGAAGTTGGAAAAAACCACTGCAAAAAAAGGGCAATCTGTGAAGATTGCCCCATTAATTTTGATACACATAAATTTAGTGGTGAAATTATCTAAGCTGCTGCAGATTTTGCAGTATCAACAACCGCCTTAAAACCTTCGGGGTCTCTGATAGCAAGTTCGGAAAGCGATTTCCTGTCGAGATCTATCTCTGCTTTCTTAAGTGCCGCAATAAATTTGCTGTAGGAAAGGTCAAATGGGCGAACAGCTGCATTTATTCTTACAATCCACAGTCTTCTGAAGTCTCTTTTCTTCTGTCTCCTGTCCCTGTAAGCATAAGCAAGCGCCCTAAGTAGTGTTTCCTTGGCCCTTCTGATGTTATTCTTTCTTCTGCCCCAATAACCCTTGGCTTGTTTTAATAATCTTTTTCTTCTTTTTCTCGAAGCAACACTTTTTTTAACTCTCATAACTAACTCCCATAAAATTTATACTAAGCATACGGTACATATTTTTTAATCTTTCTTGCCGCGTTTCCTTCAAGGAAAACGGGTTCATTCAGACTTCTTTTTCTTTTAGAGTTCTTCTTAATGTTAAGGTGGCTGCCGCCGCCCTTGTTCCTTTTAACTTTACCGTTTGCTGTAATTTTGAACCTCTTTGCAGCACTACGGTTTGATTTCATTTTTATTTTTGCCATTTTCCTACCTCAACTATTTTTTTGCAGGTGATAAAACCATTAATAAATTTTTACCTTCCATCTTTGGTTCCATATCTACTGAACAAATTTCTTTCATCTCTTCATATATATCATTAGCAAGTTTTCTTCCAATCTCGGGATGAACAATCTCCCTTCCCCTGAAAAATATCCTTACCCTTGTCTTATGTCCATTCTCAAGAAATTCCCTGATACGGTTCATCTTTACATTTAAATCATGAATTCCTATATTGGGCCTTAACTTTATTTCCTTCAGGCTGTGTATTTTTTGTTTCTTTGCCGCCTGAGTCTTTTTTAATTCATATTTGTATTTACCGTAGTCCATCAGCTTGCATACCGGGGGACTGGCAGTAGGAGCAACTTCCACAAGGTCTACACCCTGCTCTTCCGCTTTAGTTAAAGCCTCCCGAATATTTAAAACACCTAATGGAGCACCATCTACATCTACCAGCCTGACTTCCGAAGCCCTTATACGACCATTGATTCTGACCTCGGGTGTTCTGGGCTGCGCCCTTCCTCTGAATCTAGCTATATTAGTTTACCTCCGGAGGATTTGATGGATTATCTTCTTTATTTATCATATCAATAAAACTTTCTATACTCATTGCATTTAAACTGTCGCCCCTGTATTTCCGTGGAGCAACTGAACCGCTCTCCATCTCGTTGGTACCAATAACAAGGAGATATGGTATTTTCATTAACTGTGCTTCTCTCACCTTATAACCAAGTTTCTCATTTCTAAAATCTTTTTCAACCCTGAAATTCAGGGCCTTAAGTTTTTCGTATACTTCTGATGCATAATTATTATGCTCATCTGCTATAGTTGCAATCCTTATTTGTTCCGGACTCAGCCAAAATGGGAATGCACCGCCATAATGCTCAATCAGTATTCCGAAGAATCTTTCGATCGATCCGAATATCGCCCTGTGAATCATAATAGGAGTATGACGAGCATTATCATCACCTACAAAACTCATATTAAATCTATTAGGGAGGTTAAAATCTACCTGAACAGTTGAGCACTGCCAAGATCTACCTATAACATCTTTTATTTTAAGATCTATCTTGGGTCCGTAGAATGCGCCGCCCCC
>JAUXJP010000191.1 GCA_030624695.1 Candidatus Dadabacteria bacterium
TCCATGTTGCCGTCACAAACCCCTATGTACTGAAGTATGGACCTAATTTTTTTCACATATGATACAGCTTCTTCAGCGTTGGAAATTTCGGGTTCACTTACAATTTCAATCAGTGGAACTCCCGCACGGTTAAGATCGACATGGCTGCTGCTCAGGGAATCCTCGTGAATAAGTTTTCCTGCATCTTCTTCCATATGTATACGAGTTATATTAATTTTTCTGGTAGAATCTCCAGATTCAACTTCAAGCCAGCCGTGCTCTGAAAACGGCTCTTCATATTGAGAAATCTGGTAACCCTTGGGTAAATCAGGATAAAAATAGTTTTTCCTTGCGAATCTAGACCTTAAATTTATTTTACAGTTTGTTGCAAGAGCTGCCTTTACTGCAAATTTTAGAGCTTTGGAGTTTAAGACAGGCAGTACTCCGGGCAACCCCATGCAAAGAGGATTAACATGTGAATTGGGGGAACCTCCAAAGCTTGCCGAGGCAGAAGAGAATATTTTTGATTCAGTTTTTAACTGTGCATGTACTTCAAGTCCGATGACGGCTTCGTAATCCATAAAAATTCCTTAATTTTGATTTATTTTGCTGGTCAATAAATACCATTATTAATATAAAATCACCTTGGTATTTTGTTGTTCTTCCTGTACCAAAGTAGAAGGTCCAGCTCGTCAATACTAATACTAAGCTTATCTGAAAAATCAATCATCATATTTTCCTTTTCAATATACCTCTTTATTGATGAAGGAGGTTTGCTGTCCTCAATTACACCGAGTTTCATAAGCGAGGAAAGAATGTTCCTGTCCAAAATAGCATATCCGGTGAAACCAATATTCCTGAGGAAGTGGCTTGCCTGAACCATTCCAACACCTCTTATTGATCTGTTTCCTGCAATAAAATTTCTTCGTTCAAGTCTGTCTTCAATTCTGGATAAATGTTTAATCAGATTGTAATTAAATTCGGATTTAATATATTCCCTCGTGGTGATAAGATAAGCTGCTTTGTCCGGATATTTATGAACCTGAGCCAGGCTGCTTGTAACTTCAGAAATATCGCCTGTATGCAGGCATGCACCGATAGCATCAATAGATTTTTGGGCCATAACCGGGCCAACTCCTGAACTTAGTATACAAAAACTTAGCTCTTCGAATATTTTATTATTATCTGCTTTCTTAAAGATTTCCCTGAATTCGCTTAATCTGTTCGCAATGTCAGGCTGTATAGTATTGTATATTTCTTTTAATTCACCGATTATTCCAATCATTTTGTGCTTCTGTTTATTTTAAAATTGTACCGGTTTTCTCACTCCAGAGAAGTAAATCCAGCTCATCAATATCAAAGCCGTTATTTATAGCAAATTCCTTATAACCACATTCAATCTCTATATATTTTTTCCTGTTAGATGGGCTCTTAGCCTCATTAATTACGCCAAGTTCATTTAAGAAACTAATTATATGTTTATCTAGTATTGCGTATCCTTTAAAACCTATATTCCTAAGGAAATGGCTTGACTCCTTGTACCCAAGACCCTTAATATTTTTATTTTGGGCTAGGAAATCCCTTCTTTCAAGCGGATCTTCAAATGATAGGAGCATTTTTCCGATTTCGAGGTTAAATTCATTTTTCAGATATTCACGGGTGATAAAGATATAATCGGCCCTGATATTGTAAAACCTGTAACAACCTCTGAGTTTTTGTGTAATCTGCTCTTTACTGCCGCTATGAATTATATCTTTTATCTCCGGAATTACTTCTAAGCAGAGCTTTGCACTTGTACCGGCGGTAAGAATACAAAAAACCATTTCTTCAAACAGTTTATTGTCATCGGAGTTCCTGAGTATGTCCCCAAATTCAGCTAAACGGGTTTTAATTATGTTACTTTTTGATCTATATGAATTATTAAGATCCTGGATGGTTATCATTAAATAATTCGAAGTTAAGGGTGGAATTTATCGGTATATTTTAAGATTATTACCGGCTGTTAATTTTGTTGTCCGGAGATTGTTCCACTTTTTTAGTTCTGTTACGGATACCCTGTATCTGTTAGCAATGTCAGACAATGTATCCCCGTTTTTAATATTGTAGTTTATTGTTTTTTTACTTCCGGGTGGAATTTTAAGTTTCTGGCCGGCCCTGATATTTGATGATCTTAAACCGTTATGCCTTTTTAATACGGACAACCCAATACCAAAATTTTCGGCAATCTCACCAATGGTTTCTCCCTTTCTTACAGTATAGACCTGCCGGGAAGATTTTTTATTTTTTGTATTAACTGTTTTTGACTTACTGGCAGTGTATTTCTTTGATGATGGGTTTCCATAGGAGACTGTTTTTTTGATTTTTAGTTTCTGCCCGGGTTTGATCATGTTGGATCTTAACCTGTTGGTTCTTTTTATTGAGTTAACACTCACACCAAACTTCCGGGCAATTAGCCAGAGGTTGTCGCCGTTTCTGACCCTGTAGGTTTTATAAGTGGTTGTTCTTGGTTTTACGTTTTTCAGGCTCGCTAACTGATCTTTATTATTTTCAAATTTATCAACGTAATCCGGTTCGATTATTAACGGGTAATTTTTACCCGGAGGCGTAATTCCACCAATTAGGGAAGGGTTATGTTCTTTAAGTTTTTTAGGGGTGTAACTGGTTACTTTTGCAATATCATTGAGGCTTTTTTCAGGGGGTACGGATACTTTAACAAACTTGGGGGAGTTGTCGTAAATAGTTTCAGGAAAGCCGAAATTTGTGGGGTTTTTGGCAATTATTAATGCTGCCATATATTTGGGTACATAGTTTCTCGTTTCTCTCGGAAGTAAACTTGATATTTCCCAGAAATCATTGGAATTGGCAAGTTTAATTGTCCTTCTTACCCTTACTTCACCGCAGTTATAACTTGCCAGTGCAAGTTCCCATGATCCAAATTCATCATGTAAATCCTTTAGATACCCGGAAGCTGCTAATGTAGCTTTTTCAACATTTCGTCGTTCGTCCTGCCAGTTATCGATCTTGAGTCCGTAAATTTTTCCTGTCGAGTATATGAATTGCCACATTCCGACAGCATTGGCATGTGACACAGCATTGGGGTTGTAACCACTTTCTATAAGAGGCAGATAGGCAAGATCGGAAGGCATACCTTCGCTGGCCAGTAACTTTTTTAGTTCAGGCATATAAAGTTTTGATCTTTCCAGCCACTTAATAAAACTATTATGGTAGTTGGTCTGAAAAAATTCAATGTAATACTCAACTTTTTCGTTATAA
>JAUXJP010000096.1 GCA_030624695.1 Candidatus Dadabacteria bacterium
AAGCAACAAAAATAGCAGATGAAGCAAAAGCTGGTGAAGACTTTCCCAAGCTTGCAAAAGAAAACTCCCAGGACGCTATGTCAGCTCAAAACGGTGGAGACCTCGGGTATTTTAAGAAAGGTGATTTGGTGGAATCTTTGGAGTTTGCCGTTAAGGACGTACAGATTAACGAAATAGTGGGGCCTGTAGAATCACCGGGTGGCTATCACATAATAAAGGTGCTGGATAAAAAAGATTCAAAGATTGGTATCCCTCAAAGTTATTCAAACGAGATCAGGAATACTATCTATAGCCAGAAAGCCGAAGAGATGCTTAAAAATTACCTGAAAAATATAAAAGAAACCGCATATATCGAAAGAAAACTCTGATCACCCGGCCTCGTAACTTTCAATCGGGGGACAAGTACAAACGAGGTTCTTATCACCAAAAGCATTATTAATCCTTCCCACCGCCGGCCAAAATTTATTGTCCCTTACATACCGAAGAGGGTAATATGCTTTTTCCGCTGAATAAGGGTAATTCCAATTGCCGGAAATTATTTCATCTATAGTGTGAGGTGAATTCTTTAATACATTGTTATCTGTGCTGTAATCACCTTTTTCAATTTCACAGATTTCATTCTTTATTTCTATCATCGCATCACAAAACCTGTCCAGTTCATCAAGGGATTCACTCTCTGTTGGTTCAATCATAAGTGTTCCGGGTACTGGCCACGACATTGTAGGGGCATGAAAACCATAATCCATAAGTCTTTTTGCTATATCCTCTACATCTATATTTGCACTTTTTTTAAATGACCTGAAGTCAAGAATAAATTCGTGTGCTACCCTGCCGTTACCCCCTTCGTAAAGAACGGGATAGTATTTTTCAAGGCGTGATTTCAGGTAATTGGCATTAAGAATTGCATATTTTGTAGCGTCGGTAGACCCTTCAGCACCGAGCATTTTCAAATACGCATATGATATTAGAAGAATACTTGCACTACCCCACGGTGCTGCACTTACTGCCGGGATTGCTTTTTTCCCTATCCCTAAATCCACTACTGAGTGCCCTGGCAGATATGGAGATAGATGTTCGGCTACGCAGATGGGTCCCATTCCGGGGCCCCCTCCTCCATGAGGAATACTAAAGGTTTTATGAAGGTTTATATGACAGACATCCGCACCAATAAATCCAGGGCTTGTCAGCCCTACCTGGGCATTTAAATTAGCCCCGTCCACATAAACCTGCCCGCCGTTTTCATGTACAATTTTGATAACCTTTTTAATATGGTTTTCAAATACCCCATGAGTTGAGGGGTAAGTAACCATTATAGAAGAAAGGTTTTGACTAAATTTTTCACACTTTATTTTAAGATCGTTAATGTCAATATTCCCCTGAATATCACACTTAACAACTACTACCTTCATTCCGGCAATGCTTGCGCTTGCGGGGTTAGTACCGTGTGCGGATGATGGGACAAGGACAATATTTCTTTTATCTTCTCCATTATCCAAATGATAAGCCCTTATAACCATAAGTCCTGCATACTCACCCTGTGCACCGGAATTTGGCTGCAATGATGTTGCTTCCAGGCCAGAAACTTCACATAAAAAACTCTCAAGTTCTTTAAATACATGCTGATAACCAAGTGTCTGCTCAAGCGGTGCAAAAGGATGCTGGTTTGCAAATTCAGTCCAGCTGATAGG
Source organism: Candidatus Dadabacteria bacterium (assembly GCA_030624695.1). GTDB lineage: Bacteria > Desulfobacterota_D > UBA1144 > Nemesobacterales > JAJCZQ01 > JAJCZQ01. The sequence continues at coordinate 1,689 of JAUXJP010000096.1, forward strand.
GACCATTTCTGATGTGGCATTAAGTTTCATTGTACATGAACCAAGAGGGATCATGGAATGAGTAAGTGACAGGTCCTTATTCTCAAGGCTTTTTATATACCTCAGAATTTTTGTTTCAGAATGATATGTATTAAATACCGGATGCTGGAGATATCCTGATTTTCTTTTAAAACTTCCCGGCAATGAAACATCCGGGATATCCCTGATGTTCTCGGTTTCATATTCCTTGCCGGCAGCAAGTGCAAAGACATTTAAAATATCAAGAATGCCTTCTGTGGAAGTAGTTTCGTCAATCGAAATATAAACCTTCCCGGTTTCATATCTTAAATTAATTCTAAAATTACGGGATTCGGCTTTTAACCTGTCGGCCAGACTGTCGTCTTCACCGGAAATATCAATTTGTAATGTATCAAAAAGTAATTCATTTGTCTGAATATAGCCTATACGGATAAGGTTTTTCTCCAGAAACTTTGCTTTACTGTATATATTTGAGGCAATTTCCCTTAATCCATCCGGCCCGTGGTAAACACAGTACATACTTGTCATTATTGCAAGTAGCGCCTGGGCCGTGCATATATTGGAGGTTGCTTTCTCACGCCTTATATGTTGCTCCCTCGTCTGGAGTGCCATACGGTAGGCTTTCCTGCCATTTTTGTCCTGAGAAACACCGATTATCCTTCCTGGCATCTGTCTTTTAAAATCCTCTTTTGTTGCAAAATAACCTGCATTGGGCCCACCGTAACCCATAGGTACTCCAAGTCTTTGAGTAGACCCTACAACAATGTCAGCTCCAAGTTCACCCGGAGGCGTTAGTACTGCAAGACTTAGAAGGTCTGCAGAAAACACCACGGCTGCCTTTATGCTGTGAAATTTATTGATTTGCTCCGAGTAATCTTTCACAGATCCATCAGCATCCGGATACTGGAACAATACACCAAAATAACCTTCATCTATTTGGGCTTTTGTAACATCACCTATTACCAGTTCTATGCCAAGTGGTTCGGACCGTGATTTTAATACATCGATTGTCTGGGGATAACATTTATCAGAAACAAAAAACTTTTCGGCGTTGTTTTTAACCAGTTCTCTCGGCCTGATGCGATGCGACATGGTCATCGCTTCGGCAGCGGAAGTTGCTTCATCAAGAAGTGAAGCATTGGCAACTTCCATACCCGAGAGATCACATACAACAGTCTGAAAATTTAAGAGTGCTTCCAGCCTGCCCTGTGATATTTCAGCCTGATAAGGAGTATATTGCGTATACCAGCCGGGATTTTCAAGGATATTCCTAGAGATTACCGATGGCACAACACAGTTGTAATATCCAAGGCCTATATATGAATCATAAAGTCTGTTTTGCTTGGCTATTTCCCAAATATACTTTAAATATTCGTGCTCGGAATCTGCTTCCGGTATGTTGAGTTTTTTATTAAAGGCGATATCAGGGGGAATTGTCTCGTCAATCAGCTCGGCGAGCGTATCAACCCCAAGTGTGGATAACATATGCCGGGTATCAGCTTCAGACGGCCCTATATGCCTGAATACAAAATCATCAGGAGATGGTTTTTTCATGTTGCTTTACCAATTATAGTAAATAATTCAAAAAAAATGAACGGTATAAAATTAATTGAGCTAAGGAAAAGGTCGAATTTATTCCTCAGCCTGGTTCTCAATAAATTCTGAATAATCTTCAGAATCTAAAAGTTTTTCCAGTTCGTTAGAATCATTAGGTTTAACCCTGACAATCCACCCACTGCCATATGGATCTTCATTGATAATTTCAGGGGATTCAAGTAGTGCTTCATTAATCTCTACAATCTCACCGGAAATTGGTGCATATAAATCAGACACGGATTTTGTAGACTCGATACCACCAAATGTGTCACCTATTGTAATATCATCGCCCTCTCCAGGCAGTTCTACAAAAACAATTTCCCCAAGTGCATCCTGTGCATAATCTGTTACACCTATTTCTACCCAGTCGTCATTGACCCTGGCCCATTCATGTTCTTCTGTATATTTTAGATCGTTTGGAATATCAACCATCTAAAATTCTCCTTTGTTCTTTTTATTTGATAAAAGGCAGAGAAACTATTCTCGCCTTTCTCATATTATTTCTAATTTCTACCTGAATTTCACCACTATTTAAAGATTCACTTTTTACCAGCCCAAGTCCAATAGATTTGCCAAGACTTGGAGATAATGTACCACTGGTTACATAACCCGCAAGATCATCTTTAACATAGATTGGGTAACCATTTCTGGGTATGCCCTTGTCAACCATTTCAAAACTTATTAATTTTCTTTTTTTCCCGGTTTTTCCGTATTCCAGTAATGCATTTTTCCCGATAAAATCATCCCCCTCGAGCTTAACATACCTGTCCAGGCCTGATTCCAGCGGATTAATATCCTTATCAATTTCAAATCCGTAAAGACTATAACCCATCTCGAGCCTTAGTGTGTCCCTTGCCCCGAGTCCACATGGAGCTATTTCATACTGAATACCGTCTTCAAAAAGTTTTTTCCAGAGTAAAGGCCCCTTTTCCCATGGTAGAAATAACTCGTACCCTTCTTCCCCGGTGTAGCCGGTCCTCGCGACTATTAATACCGAACCATTCCATTTGATAAAATTAAAATAAAACTTTTTTATAAGATCAATTTCGGGGCCCAGTACTTTCACCAGCAGATCCCGTGATTTTGGGCCCTGGACGGCAAGCTGGGAATAGTTCAGGCTCTCGTCTGTTACAATTACATTAAAATCCTTTGAATGTGAAACAATCCATTCAAAATCTTTTTTGGAATTTGAAGCATTAACGCAGAGAAAATATTCGTCGCCGGAAAACTTGTAAATAATAATATCATCCACGGCACCGCCGCTTTCCTCGCAAAGGACCGTATACTGCGCCTGGTTGTCTTTCACTACGTTCAGATCGTTTGTTGTTAGATACTGGCAAAATTCATGTGCCTGCTGGCCCTTGATCCTGATTTCACCCATATGGCTCACATCAAAAATTCCGACGCCATTTCTAACGGACATATGTTCATCCCTGATACCCGAATAAACAACAGGCATCTGCCATCCGGCAAAATCAACAATTTTTGAATTATTTTCTTTATGTATGTCGTAAAGTGCGGTTTTTCTCATCTGGAATGATATGATTTAACAACAGAAATTTAAATTGTCAATTATACCGTATTTTTAATTCGCTCTATTTGATAATAAAAATATATATGAATAAACATCTGAGACTTATAAAGATTTATAAAAAGCTCTTAGAAAATTATGGTGAGCAATATTGGTGGCCCGCAGATTCAAAACTTGAATGCGCGATCGGCGCAATACTTACTCAAAACACTTCATGGAACAACGTCGAAAAAGCAATAATAAATATTAAATCTGTTATGGATA
>JAUXJP010000242.1 GCA_030624695.1 Candidatus Dadabacteria bacterium
GAAAAGTCCCTAAGGTGTGTAAATTCATCGTCCATATCTATATGATCAGTGTTCCAGAGTGTCCTGATAATTTTCAAACCCTCTTCCATCTTTTTCCCGCGGTCTTTGGGGTCGACGTTCAAAGCTTTGAGGTCAGTCTCAGAGTAACCTGCACTGACACCCAGCCTGAGCCTGCCGTTGGAAAGTGAATCCACCATTGCACCCTCTTCTGCTACCCTTACCGGGTGGTGAAGTGAAAGAAGAAGCATGTTTGTACCAAGTTTTATGGTTTTAGTTTTTGAAGCAAGGATTGAAAGGACCATAAGCGGGCTTGGATACATCATACCCTCTGAGTGGTGCTCATGTGCCCAGAGAGCTTCGTAACCTAACTGTTCTGCAAGAATTGCCTGCTGTTTGAGTTTGTCGAACCTGTTTCGAGACTGTACCGGTGCAAGGCTGAATTTCAATTTCGCTATTCCTCACCTATTACTTCAAATCCTTTTTCTGTTATTTTATATTCGTCATCTTTGTCAGGGAATCGGATTTCACCTTTTATCAGTTCAATCAGTTCTTCTTGTACTATGAGTTTAAACATATCCCTGGCTCTGAAATTCTTTGAAAGATACAGAACTGCCATAAGGTCTACCCTTGTGATCTTGTTGCCGTAGGCATAACCTTTAATGGTATTGATTGTTTGCTGAACGTAGTCGTTTATTTCCATAATAATATTTTAGTAATAACTACAAATGAGGGAATTTACCAGTAGTAATAGAAAAAATAACAATGGTTAGTTAAAATTATGGGGATTTTACTTATAAGGATGGTTTTAACCATTACTCCTTTTTTTATTTCCTCTTAAGATTCAATAATCTTTACATTAAATGTTAAAATAACCTCGTCGTGAATCATCTTGTCGCCAAGGTCCTTGAAGAAATTACCAGAGTTGTAGATAATATCGTACTTGGTTCTGTCGAACTTCATTTTGCCGGTTACTAAATCACCGTGTTGCACCATGGTAAAATTAATAGGGTTGGTTTTGTTCTTTATTGTAAGATCGCCTTCTACATTTGTACCATCGATTTTATTAATTTTTAAGGTAGCTATCGGATATTTTGCAACATCAAAAAAATCATCGCTTTTCATATGGTTAAGAAACTTTTTTTCATATTTGGGTGAGTCGATATTTTCAACTGTAAAAGTTGTCATATCCATAATAAACTCACCACCGACCACTTTGCCGTTTTTTTCAATAAGCGTTGATTCCCCAAGTATAACCTTGCCATAGTGGTCTCCTGTTACTTTTGAGGCGTACCAGTCAAATTCACTGTTTTTAGTATCTACTTCCGCTGCACCGGCTATCGAAACGAATAACAAACTTAAAACTATTAAAAAGTATTTCATAATAAATCTCCTAATTAATTCATTTTATATATTAAACTTCGGAAAAGTGTTGGGGTTACAGTTTACTGCGGTTTCTTGGGTTTTCCAGCATTAATATAGTCCTTAACAAGATCGTCAAGGAATATATTTACATTATTGTTTATTGTGGCACTTGTATCTGGAAGGTTACATATATAACCTACGGAACCAGTTGAATAAACGGCTGCCCTTCCCGGGTCATAGCTTTTAGCAGATAATACTGTTTCGAGCACATTTATCTCAATATCAAATGTATAACATTCTTTTGCCGCAAGAATAGTCAGGGTCAACAGAATCATATTGGAACTCCTGTTTTCGATTCTCATACCCTTATTCTTCAGGTGGGTTACCATATTGTTCTTGAGATTTACTTTTGTAATACCAAGTTTGTCATAAATTTCCTGTTTCCCGACAACCCTTACATTTATCTCAAAATTTTCAGCTTCCCCGAGTAAGTTAAACAGATTATTGGACTGCGAATAAGAAAACACAGGTAGAATTAAAAGAGATACAAAAATTGTTAATAGTAAGTTTCGAAGAAAATTAATCAAATTTCACCCCAATAAATAATTGTCTTAATAATAATTAGTATTATTGATCAAGTCCATAAATTTAAATAGTATTAACATACCAAAAATGATTTCATCACTAATTATTAAAGCCATTTTCAAAAGGGTTTTTTTCATTTCTAACTTTTTTTGGTGATAACTGATCAATTACAGGTACCAATAAATCGCGGATAAGGTTCGGGCTTGATGCATATTTTGGGAATCTTTCAAAGATTAAGCTTTTTTAAGCGATAAAAGGAAAAGGCATTTTCATATAATATTTTTTTACAGGTATTTTCATCGAAAGTATCCTGAATAAGATCAATATCTTCATATCTAAAAGGCTTGGGTGCCCTTGTGGAAGGGAGATCTGTACCAAACATTAAGGCATCGGGATTAACAGCATGTATTTCTGAAAGTACGCTTATAATATCAAAATCAACACGACCAAATCCGGTTGCTTTTACTTTTACACCCTTTTCCACAAGTTTTAATAAGGTTTGAAATCCTGATTTAGAAATACCGAGGTGGTCAAGAGAAACAGAAGGTAAATTAGATATGGTATTAAATATTTCATCCAGTTTTGATGAATTTATATAAAGCTCCACGTGCCAGCCGCATAACTCGTAAACCCTTAATGCCAGTTTTTCCAGGTTTTCGATTTTTTCAGATCCACCACCTTCAATATTAAACCTTACTGCCCTCACACCGGCATCGTTTAGCCTTAATATTTCTTCATCTCTGGTACTCATGGGTATCTGCGTGACTCC
>JAUXJP010000038.1 GCA_030624695.1 Candidatus Dadabacteria bacterium
AAATGAAAATTATTGCAGAGGAATATCTTGGATACGAAGTAAACGAAGCTGTGATAACAGTACCGGCACATTTTAATGATATTCAGCGCCAGGCTACAAAAGATTCAGGTAAAATTGCCGGCCTTGAAGTTAAAAGAATTATTAACGAACCTACTGCAGCAGCACTTGCCTATGGTATGGAGAACAAGGTAAATCAAAAGATTGCTGTATTTGACCTAGGCGGTGGTACTTTTGATTTTACAATACTTGAAATTGCAAACGGTGTATTCGATGTTAAAGCCACGAGTGGTGATACTTATCTAGGCGGTGATGATTTTGACCAGAGAATTATTGAACATGTAGTGGAAGTATTTAAAACAGAAAACAATATTGACCTTAAAGAAGATAAAATGGCTCTTCAGAGGATAAGGGAAGCATGTGAGAAAGCTAAGCATGAGCTTTCATCAATTGAAGAGACTAATATAAACCTTCCTTTTATAGCAGTTGATTCCACGGGGCCTAAACATTTAAATCTTAAACTGACAAGGGCAGAACTGGAAAAACTTGTCGATGACCTTATTACAAGACTTGCATATCCTTGCCAGCAGGCAATGAATGATGCCGGAATGGATTCTGATGAAATTGATGAAATAGTTCTTGTCGGGGGTATGACAAGAATGCCAAAAGTAAGGGAAAAGGTAAAACAAATATTTGGGAAGGAAGCACAAACAAGGATAAACCCTGAAGAAGTTGTTGCAATTGGTGCAGCAATCCAGGGAGGAGTACTGGAGGGTAAGGTTGAGGATGTTCTTTTACTTGATGTTGTTCCATTATCTCTTGGCATCGAGACAAAGGGAGAACTGTTTACAAAAATTATTGAGAGAAATACAACTATTCCTACTATGAAAAGCCAGGTATTTACTACTGCCTATGACAACCAGGATTTTGTAAGTATTCACGTCCTGCAGGGCGAACGAGAAATGGTTAAGGATAATATCTCACTTGCCAAGTTCAACATGGTAGATATTCCACTTGCCCCCAAAGGTGTGCCTCAGATTGAAGTATCATATGAAGTAGATACCGATGGGATACTGCATGTATCTGCACATGATCTTGGAACTGACAATATACAGAAAATAGTTGTTGAGAATTCAGGTGGTCTTAATGATGAAGAGATTGATTCAATAATTAACCAGAGTCAGAAAAACAAGGAAGTTGATAAAAGTAAAAAAGAATATGCATTACTTAAGAACGAAGCTGAAGGATTAATCTATTCTGTTAAAAAGACTTTAAGTTCACATGGAGAAAAAATTGATTCTGAGACTGACTCCAGGATACGTAGTGAACTTGAAGTGCTTGAAAATGAATTAAACAGTGAAGATTATAATTCACTAAACATAGCTTTTAAATCATTACAAGATATATCTTATAAGTTTGCCCAGACGATATATTCAACTAAGGGAAGTAACACAAATACTGAAGAACCTGCTACCGAACCACATTCTTCAATTGATTCTGATGAAGAAAAAAATGTAACCGAGTAACATTTCCAGTTTGGAGAAATAATGGCAAAAGATTACTATGAAATTCTTGGAATTAACAGGAATGCTACTAACGAAGATATAAAAATTACTTATAAAAAACTTGCATTTGAATACCATCCTGACAGGAACCCTGATGACCAGGATTCTCTCAATAAATTTAAAGACATAAACGAAGCTTACCAGATACTTGGAGATGACAACAAGCGGGCACAGTATGATAGTTTTGGCAGTATATCTGGCGATGGCAATTTTGGTGATATGGGATTCAGTTCTAACCTGAATGATATATTCGGAAACTTATTTGAGGAAGTATTTAACTCGGGATTTTCAAGTAACGGCCAGAAAGGAAGGGATTTAAAGTACGAACTTACCATAAGCTTTGAAGAAGCTGCATTTGGGATGGAAAAAGAAATTGTTGTACCTAAGCGCGAACTCTGTGATACATGTGAGGGTAAAGGTGCTGCTCCAGGTGGGGACTCCGTCTGCGGAGTATGTAAGGGCAGGGGATCGGTGAATTATGCAAAAGGTTTTTTTGCCATAAGCCAGCCTTGCGGACAGTGCAGGGGAAGAGGTTATATAATTGAAAAGTATTGCAATGAATGCGAAGGTGATGGATTTATAAGGATTAAGAAGAAAGTAAAAATAAATATACCAGCCGGGATTGCAGATTCTTCAAGACTCAGAATACGGGATGAAGGTGAGATCGGTATGGGTGGAGCCCCTGACGGCGACTTGTTTATTGTTATATTTGTTGCGGATCACAAAATATTTAAAAGGGACAACAATAACATTTACTGTGAAGTACCAATCGATTTTATTACTGCTACTATTGGTGGGGAAATAAAAATCCCTACACTCGGCGGTATTGAAAAATTTAATATTCCCGAGGAGACTCAGCCTGGGCAATCATTCAGGATTAAAGGGAAGGGATTGCCGGATTTACAGACGGGAAGGCTTGGGGATCTATATTTGATTATAAATATAGATATACCAAATAATTTAAGTTCTAAGCAGAAGAAAGTTCTTAAAGATACTCTTGAAGATATTAAACCACAGCAGTTTTCAAACTTGGATAGTTATAATAAAACTCTTGAAAATCAGTACAAAAAGTAGGTGTTATTAATTACCGCCGGCAATCGCGGGTATTATTGAAACATTATCATTTTCACTGAGTTCGGTGTCTTTCCCATTTAAAAAACGAATATCTTCGTTATTAACATAGAGATTTATAAATCTTCTGATGTTACCATCTTCGTCACAGATACGGTCTTTAATTCCGGGGCATTCCTGTTCGAGACCTTCAATTAGTTCTGAAACGTTTGCTGCACTGATATTAAGTTCATCTCTGTCGCCTGATAGTTTTCTTAAAGGTGTTGGTATTCTTACTGATGGCATAATTTTTATCTCCTTACTCTATAAACTATTATACAATTCCTCGAAATTATCAATATTTGGTTCAATTACTTCTGGTTTTTTTACGCTGTTTATAATAGCGTCCTGAGTCTTGAGGCCGTTACCTGTGATTGAAATAACCGTAAGTTCGTCAGTTGGCAGTTTGCCTTCGTCAATAAGTTTCTTGGTTACGGCTACTGTGACACCGCCTGCTGTTTCAGTGTAGATTCCTTCAGTCTCTGCTAACAGTTTTATCCCGTCTATTATTTCCTGGTCAGATACATCATCAGCCCATCCACCGCTTTCGTTAATTACTGACATGGCATATACTCCGTCTGCCGGTGTACCTATGGCGAGTGATTTAGCTATGGTATCAGGTTTTACAGGTTTAAATATCTCCCATTTGTTCTTAAAAGCAGTTGATATAGGTGAGCAACCTGTTGCCTGTGCGCCATATATTTTTGTATTTGAAGGTTCTATTAATCCAAGAGTTTCAAATTCCTTAATAGCTTTCCATACTTTAGTAAGCAGTGAGCCACTTGCCATGGGTATTACTATGTTAGCAGGTGCTTTCCAGCCAAGCTGTTCCATAATCTCATATGCGTATGATTTAGACCCTTCAGAGTAATATGGTCTCATGTTGATATTTACGAAGGCCCAGTTGTACTTTCCGGCAATTTCACTGCAAAGCCTGTTTACATCATCATATGTGCCTTTTATTGCAATTAGATTAGTTCCATATATAAGGCTGTTAATTATCTTGGATTCTTCAAGGTCGTAAGGAATAAAAATAAAACTATTTAGGTTCCCGGAGGAAGCGAGGGATGATACGGCATTAGCAAGATTACCGGTTGACGCACATGATACGGTGTCAAAACCAAATTCTTTGGATTTTGAAAGCGCAACAGATACTACCCTGTCCTTAAAAGACAATGTAGGGAAACATACGGCATCATTTTTAACATATAGGTTTGAATGGCCAAGTACTTTTCCAAGATTATCAGCTTTGATTAACGGTGTATATCCAACCTGTGCCCCGATTGTGGGTTCATTGTCTATTGGTAAAAGTTCGGCATAACGCCAAATGTTTTTTTCGCGCGAAAGTATTAGGTCCTTGGTAAGGTCTGTTTTAATTTTTTCGTAGTCGTACTCGACTTCCAGGGGGCCAAAACATGTCTCACAGACATATATAGGTTCCTTTGGGTACCGTTCTCCGCATTCTTTGCATTTAAGGCCTTTTGTATAACTCATATATGTTTACTCGTTGGATAAAATCGGATAGAAAAATTACCTTTTATTAGTTATGTTGTCAAAACTACTGATCAACTTCAATTATTTCATCTTTATAGGGCCTTATACCATCTTTATCGACGATAACCTTAATTATTTCATCGGAAACGATCATGTTCTCGCCATTATTGTAAGTTCCGCGTACTATAACAGTATCTTTTACGGCAATACCTTCAATCTCTTCGAATTCTACATTAATAGTGTTGCCTCCACTATCTGATAATATTAGTATATTATTTTCTTGTATTTCTTTATCTTCTATAGGTTCCATTTCAGGGTCGGCTGGGTCTGTTTCTTCAACTACTTCATCTGCATATGAAATATCAGTAACATAGCCAAGTACTACAATGTTGGCACCGGCAAAGGCAATAGGTGAGACTTGTACCCGTTTTATCGTGGTTTTCATGCCTTGAATGTTGAATGCAGGTTCCTTTGCTTCTTTCTTCGGGCATCCCGCTAATAAAATTATAGTGGAAAAAAATAATAGTTTTATTAAATTACTCATTCTTTTATATAAACATTACTTGGGTAAAGTGTTGTACAGTATATCCGAAGGAGAATAATATGTATATCTTGGAGAACGAGAATTTTAACATTTACAGGTTTGATGTGGGCAACAGTGGAAAGAACTATCAGTACATTGTTAAGTGCAATGAAACATCTGAATGTGTAGTAATTGACCCACTTGACCCTGTAAACCTTCTTCATTTTATAAGGGATGATAAACTAAGAGTTAGTGAAGTACTCAATACCCATGGCCACCCGGACCATATAGAGGGAAATAACCCTATAATTAAGGTATTTCTTGATTCAAGGATACATATTCATAAGGAAGGGCTTGATTTTGTTGCTCCGAGGACTGTAGTTATTGATGAAGGTGATGAAATTAGCTTTGGAAACCAGGCTATTTCTGTAATTAATACTCCCGGGCACTGCCCGGAGCATGTTTCTTTTGTAATAGGCAATAATATCTTTGTGGGAGACACTATTTTTCTATCAGGGTGCGGAAATACAAAGTTCAGGGGTGATGTGGATGTACTCTTTGATACGTTTAATGATAAAATCAGGGCCCTTGATGATAATATGAATATATTTTGTGGTCACGACTACGCGATTAATAACCTAGAATATGGTTTAAGTATTGAGCCTAACAATCAAGCAATAAACGATAAAATAGAAGAAGTTAACAGTTCCAAGGAAGCTTTATCCACAATTGGTGAAGAACGCCTCTATAATCCCTTTATGCGCTTTGATAATGAAGAATTAATAGCCAATTTAAAGGGAAAATATCCCGAAATGAATACAGACGGAAGGTCTGTATTTACTAAATTAAGAGAACTAAGAAATAACTGGTAGAATCTTACCTTTATTAATTCAATCATAAAATTAGACATGGACGAGCAGATAACAGAAAGCTATAAGCTATTAGAACAATTACTGGAAAAACGTATCCTGTTCCTTGATGGTGCAATGGGGACTATGATCCAGAGGTATAAGCTCGAAGAGGCTGATTTCAGGGGAGATGTATTTAAAGACCATGATACCGACCTAAAAGGGAATAATGACCTTCTGTCCTTAACTAGGCCGGAAATTATTAAAGAGATACACCTGCAGTACTTCGAAGCCGGCTCTGACATAGTGGAAACTAACACTTTCAGTGCCACAAAGATAGCCCAGGCAGACTACAGCCTTGAACATACTGTCCGCGACCTTAATATACAATCAGCAAAGATAGCGAATGAGGCTGCAAAAGAGATAATGGACAAATACCCGGGCAGGCAGTGTTTTGTTGCCGGAGCAATTGGCCCTACTAATAAAACAGCTTCCATGTCTCCTGATGTAAACAACCCTGCTTACAGGGCTGTAAGTTTCCAGGAGCTTGTCGATGCATATTATGAACAGATAGAAGCCCTGGTTGAAGGCGGGGTAGACATACTTCTTCCTGAAACCACTTTTGATACACTTAATTTAAAAGCTGCAATTTATGCGATAGAACAGTTCTTTGATAGTTACGGCAAGCGGCTTCCCGTAATGCTTTCAGTAACAATTACGGACCAGTCCGGTAGGACGCTTTCCGGACAGACTATAAGCGGATTCTGGAACTCTGTAAGCCATGCAAAGCCACTAAGTGTGGGAATAAACTGCGCACTTGGTGCAGAGTCGATGAGGCCTTATATACAGGAGCTTTCGAGTATAGCCGGCTGTTATATAAGCTGCTACCCGAATGCAGGACTCCCTAATCCCTTAAGTGAGACAGGCTATGACCAGACACCGGATATGACTGCAAGCCTTTTACAAGACTTCGGTGAGAGCGGGTTTTTAAACATGGTCGGTGGGTGCTGCGGTACTACGCCTGACCATATCAAACATATTGTTGATAGTATAAAGGGCCTTGAACCGAGAAAAATTCCGGTAATAGAACCAGCAACCCGCCTTAGCGGGCTTGAAGCACTTACTATAGTTTCTGAAAAAGGTTCACCTTTTATTATGGTTGGGGAAAGGACAAATGTCACGGGTTCCCCCAGGTTTGCCAAACTTATAAAAGAAGAAGATTATGAGACTGCACTCAGCGTAGCAAACCAGCAGGTGGAGAACGGCGCAAACATTATTGATATAAACTTTGATGAAGGCCTCCTGGACAGTGAAGCATGTATGGAAAAGTTTTTAAACCTTGTTGCCGCCGAGCCGGATATTTCGAGGGTCCCAATAATGATCGACAGCTCCAGGTTTTCTGTGATTGAAGCAGGACTCAGGTGTGTGCAGGGCAAATGCGTAGTTAATTCGATCAGCATGAAAGAGGGAGAAGAACTCTTTAAAGAACAGGCCAGGAAGATAATGAAATACGGAGCAGCTGTTGTGGTAATGGCTTTTGATGAAAAAGGCCAGGCAGCCGAAGCTGAAGACAAGGTAAGAATATGTGAACGGGCTTATAAAATTCTTACGGAAGAAGTGGGTATGGACCCGACTGATATTATTTTTGACGCTAATATCTTAACAGTTGCTACAGGCATTGAGGAGCATAATAACTATGCACTTGATTTTATAAACGCAGTCAAAGAGATAAAGGAAAGGTGCCCGGGTGCACTAACAAGCGGGGGCGTGAGTAATATCTCTTTTTCATTTCGCGGAAACAACATTGTAAGGGAAGCAATGCACAGCGCGTTCCTTTATCACGCAATAGAAGCCGGGCTTGATATGGGAATTGTAAATGCAGGAATGCTTGCCGTGTATGATGATGTTGAAAAAGAGCTTCTCAAAAAAGTTGAAAATGTTTTATTAAACAAAAGCCCCGATGCCACGGAAGAGCTTGTAGATTTTGCAGAGCAGTTTAAGGGCGTAAAAAGTGCTGAAAAGAAAGCCGAAGAAAAAAAATGGCGTGAACAGCCCGTAGAAGAAAGGCTCAAGTATTCACTGATAAACGGGATATCGGATTTTGTGGTTGAAGACACCGAAGAGGCGAGGGCGATGTACGATCTACCCCTTAACGTGATTGAAGGCCCCCTTATGGACGGCATGAAAGTTGTCGGAACTCTTTTTGGTGAAGGTAAGATGTTTCTTCCACAAGTAGTAAAGAGCGCAAGGGTTATGAAAAAGGCAGTTGCGTATCTCGAACCATATATGGATAAACTGAAATCCGGATCTGATAATACCAGGGGCAAGTTTGTTATAGCCACTGTAAAGGGCGATGTTCACGACATAGGTAAGAATATAGTATCGGTTGTATTATCATGCAACAATTACGAAGTGATTGACCTAGGGGTGATGGTATCCTGCGACCAGATCCTAAATACAGCTAAAGATATTGGTGCAAATATTATCGGGCTTAGCGGGCTTATTACACCTTCACTGGAT
>JAUXJP010000187.1 GCA_030624695.1 Candidatus Dadabacteria bacterium
ACTCATTCACGTTCTTATCTTAACGATACAATTAAAGTACTTCTGGGAGGCAGAGCAGCTGAAGAAATAATATATAACGAAAGAACCAGCGGAGCCGGTAACGACATAGAACGTGTTACGGAAATAGCACATAAAATGGTTTGCGAATGGGGTATGAGTGAACTGGTTGGCCCTGTTACATTCGGTAAAGCTGACGAGCAGATATTTCTTGGTAAAGAAATAGCAAGGAGTAAAGCTTACAGTGAAGATTCGGCCATTTTAATTGACCAGGAAATTAAACGTATAGTTAACACTAACTACGAAGAATGTAAAAAATTACTTGAAGATAACGTAGAGATCTTACACGAAGTTGCAAATCAACTACTTGAAAAAGAAGTTATTGACGGCAAAGAGCTTAATGAAATGGTTTTAAAGCATAAACCTGAATTGGCAACAGCCGAATAATTTACATTAAGTTCTACTTCTAACTTCCTTTTACCATTAAATGTTATATAATTATGTATTATGTTGTCAAATCCTGGCATTATGGAACAAAATACGTTAGAAAATACCCCCGTTCATACAGTTTCTGATATAGAAAACAACAATTTTTTATTCAAATTTAAGGGCAAAACCCTTGATTTATCAAAGAAAACCCATGTAATGGGAATTATGAATGTTACACCCGATTCATTTTCAGATGGTAACCAATACAAAACAGTTGATGAATACCTCTTCCGTATTGAAGAAATGCTAGACCAGGGTGCCGATATTATAGATCTTGGTGCCGAATCTACAAGACCAGGATCAAAACCAGTAACTGCAGATGAAGAACTTGAAAGGCTGTTGCCTGTATTAGAACAGGCAATTTCAAGGTTTGAAACTATTTTTTCAGTAGATACAACTAAATCATTAGTAGCAAAACAGGCTTTAGAGAGAGGCGTATCTATTATTAATGATATAAGCGGTCTTTCTTTTGAACCGGAGATAGGACGGCATATCGCAAATCACGATGCAGGAATTATATTGATGCATACACCGGGAAGACCGGATGTTATGCAGGAACTTGCAAAATATGACTCGATACTACCTGAAATAATAAGTTCCCTAACTAATTCAATTTCTATTGCCGAAAGTTTTGGTATTAATTTTGAAAATATTATAGTAGACCCTGGTATAGGTTTTGGTAAAACCGTAGAACAGAATCTGGAAATACTCAGGAATTTATCAGAACTTCTCAAACTAAGACGTCCTATATTGATCGGGACATCAAGAAAGTCGTTTATCGGAAAACTTTTAGGGGATATTGATGTTCATAGCAGGATAGAGGGTTCATCTGCAACTGTTGCAGCTTCTATTTTAAATGGAGCATCATTTGTCAGGGTACATGATGTTAATGAAATGAAAAAAGTAGTAAGAATAACGGATGCAATACAAGGTAAAAATTAGATAAGGACAATCAGATGGAATCATTAATAAATTTCAGGTTTTTTTGGGATACTTTAGACATACTTCTAGTCGCCCTGATATTTTATTATATTTTAAAATTAATTGAAGGAACAAGGGCTGCACAGATCCTGTTTGGTCTTGCCATAGTAGTACTGCTCTATTTTGCTTCTGAAAGTACCGGCCTCTTTACGTTAAACTGGCTCCTTGAGCATTTCCTTGGTTCCATAATATTAATTGCTGTAATACTGTTTCAGAATGATATAAGAAAAGCTCTTGCCAATTTAGGTAAAAGGCCTTTGCTTTTACGATTTAGAAAAGTGCTTTCTGAAGAAAAGACTGTAGATGAGATTGTAAAGGCTTCTACTTTCCTTGCCAGCCGTAAAATTGGTGCATTAATAGCTATTGAAAGAAACAGTACCCTTGAAGATTTTGTCGAACTCGGGATGGCACTAGATTCACAGGTCTCAAGAGAAATTATAATAAGTATTTTTAATCCTACTTCTCCCTTGCATGACGGAGGAATAATAATTGGCCATAGCAGGATATTATCGGCGGGATCTTTTTTTCCACTTGAAACCGATCCTGACCTTGAAAGAAGCCTTGGTACAAGACATAGGGCAGCAATTGGACTTTCCTCTGAGACAGATGCACTTGTTGTAGTTGTATCAGAAGAAACAGGGATGATTTCACTTGCAATACAGGGTGAAATAAAAAGAGGACTTGATGCAACTTCGTTAAACAACAATCTTCTTGACCTGTTAAATATCAAGAAAAGTACAAAGAAAGAGGAGCTTGTTTACAATAAAAACACAACTTAAGAAAATGCCATTAAAATCAAACTTCGGAGTTAAACAACTTGATGTTTCAAACCCATTCTTTAAAAATTTTGGGAAAAAGACAATTGCAGTTGTAATAGCAATAATGCTTTGGATTGTTGCAAACCTGGAGTTTGATATAGAAAAAACTTACAACATCCCGGTTAAGTACACTAATCTTAACCCGGCGCTGATTATTACGAACAATCCTCCGGATGAAATATCCTATAAAATTAAAGGCCCACGTACAGAGTTGTCTACACTTATAAGCTCAACTTCTGTAATAAACATCGATCTTTCCCAGTTTACTACCGGTGTGTCTAATATCAGGGTTGAGAGCGACAGCATGAATCTGCCCAGAGAGGTTGATATTACAAGCGTAAACCCAGCTGAAATTACCATTGATCTAGATAAACTTGTATCTAAAAAAGTAAAGATAGAACCTATATTTGAAAAACTTGAAAAAGGTTTTCTAATTGTCGGAGACCTCGATTATTCTCCAAAATCCGTAGTGATTAGAGGCCCTAAGCAGATGCTTTCAAAAATAAAATCAATTGAAACCAGGCCTATTAGCCTGGAAGGCGAAAAATCAAATTTCTCCATAGAAGTTCCTCTACAGCTTCCAAACAAACTTGTTACTACTAAAGATGATGAGCAGGTAAAAGTTTCATTTGATATTCAGGAAGAAAATCTTGCAAAAGAGTTCAATAATATAGATATAATATTTAAGAACTTCAACGGCCTAAACTATACCGCTACCAAGGATACAAAGGCTATGATAATTTTTGACGGTCCTTATAGCATAATTAACAATCTTAACAGTAATGATATTGAGGTTTATGTAGATGCTAGGGATATTGGCAGTGATAATAGTGGAAACCATAAATTAAGGGTTAAAGTAGACTATCCTAACCCCGACAATTTAAATCTTAATAAACTTTCGCCAGAAACAATTGAAATAAAAGTAAACTAGAGGGAATTATATTGTCCGCTTCAAAAAAACTTTTTGGAACAGATGGTATCAGGGGTGTAGCAAATAA
>JAUXJP010000087.1 GCA_030624695.1 Candidatus Dadabacteria bacterium
ATTAAATTATTATGTTAAAATAATATGAATATTTAATTAATGTGAATTATTAAAATTATGGAAATTCTCATTTCAATGAAAGCGGACGACATGCGCCGCACCAAGTTTAAAAATCTTCAAATGGATATGCCTGATACACAGATCAATGGACATTTTATTGCAGAATTAAGAGAAGCTGAAATAGAGAAAATAGTACTGCTTAAAAGATATGGTGAAATTTTATTAAAAAAATTAAATACCAAACACAACTATGCAATCGATTATACCGAACATGGTTTTAAACTTAAGAGACAGGTCGATTACGATAAGGACTATATGGAAGAATGGGACGAATGGGTAGTATTTTCCCATGAACTTTACGAACAGCTTGAAGAGTTTTTCGAAGAGGAAGAAAATTAATTTGTTAATTGTAATTGCATCTATCTAAGCTATTATCTTTCTTTAATTTTTCTATAATAAATAAGGTTAATATGTCTGAAAAAGAAAAACCAAATTATAAAGACACACTTAATCTGCCCAAAACAGATTTTGCAATGAAGGCCAATCTTACCCAGAGAGAACCCGAAATTCAGAAAAGATGGGCAAAAGAAAACCTCTATAAACAGATAAGGGACAAGTCCACCGGAAATGAGAAATATATATTTCATGATGGGCCACCTTATGCAAACGGCCCAATACATCTTGGCCACCTTTTAAACAAGGTACTGAAAGATATAGTCGTAAGATCAAAAACTATGGAAGGATACGATGTTGATTTTATTCCCGGCTGGGACTGTCACGGGCTTCCGATTGAACACAAAGTACTTAAAGAACTGGGTGATGAAGCAAAAGATTACACAAGACTGAAAATTAGGAATAAATGCCAGAGCTATGCCGATAAGTTTGTAAGAATGCAGGCAAAACAGATGCAAAGACTTGGTACCACCGGTAATTATGAAAATCCCTACCTTACAATGGTTCCTGAGTTTGAATCAGGTGTACTAAATGTATTTGCAGACCTTGTTGAGACAGGGCTTGTCTACAGGGACCTTAAACCGGTTCACTGGTCTATTGAAAACCAGACAGCACTTGCCGATGCAGAACTTGAATATCATGACAAGCAGGACAAGAGTATTTACGTGCTGTTTGAAATAGAAAGTGGTTCAAATTTTCCGGTTTCTTTAAATGCAGGCGTTGATAATAACTACCTGATGATATGGACAACAACTCCATGGACACTCCCGGCTAACCTTGCAGTAGCAGTAGCTCCAAAAGGGGACTATGGCAACTACCAGTTTGAGTTAAACGGTAAAATCATAAATGTTATCATTGTTGATACCCTGGCTGAAAATATATTCAACAAAGCCGAAATAAAAGATTTTAAAAAAATTGGTTCCTGCAAAGGGAATGAACTAACTGAAAACGGTATTGAATACCACCATCCTTTTATTGATAAAAAGGGAAGGGTAGTATCTGCCGAATATGTTACTTTTGAGGATGGTACAGGGCTTGTACACACAGCCCCTGGGCATGGCGTAGAAGACTATCAGACAGGACTTAAGGAAGGGCTCGATATATACTGTCCTGTAAAAGCCGATGGTACTTTTGATGATACTGCACCGGAATGGCTTACCGGACTAGACGTGTGGAATGGAAACGAACTCGTAATAGATAATCTTAAAGAAAATGAAAGGCTGTTTTTTGTTGAAGAGTATCTTCATAGTTACCCTCATGACTGGAGAAGTAAAACTCCAACGATTTTCAGGGCCACAGAGCAATGGTTTATAGCAGTGGACAAGCCCTATGGAGATAACAATAAAAAACTCAGGGAGAATGCACTTGAGTGCATAGAAAACTCCGTCCGGTTTTATCCTGAATGGGGAAAAAACAGGTTCAGGGGTATGCTTGAATCAAGGCCGGATTGGTGCATCTCAAGGCAAAGGTCCTGGGGACTTCCGATACCAGCTTTTACGAATGAAGATGGTGAGACTTTACTCACACCGGCCACAGTAAGATCAATCTCAGAAAAAATAAAAATTAAAGGGTCTAATATCTGGTTTCTGGAAGAGCCAGCTCAGTTACTGGATAATTATGATCCCACTGCGGACCCTCATGCACCTGGATGGTTAAAAGAAAACCCTCAATTAATAACAAATGGTTTAAGGAAAGGAATGGACATTTTCGATGTATGGTTCGAATCCGGATCATCATGGAACTCGGTATTAAAAGCACGTAACATTGGATACCCGGCTGATCTCTATCTCGAAGGAAGCGACCAGCACAGGGGGTGGTTTCAACTGTCACTATTACCTGCACTTGGCGCAACAGGCGAGGCACCTTTTAAAGCAATATTTACTCATGGTTTTATGGTTGACGCACAGGGCAAAAAAATGAGTAAATCAGGCGGAAATGCCCTGGAAGTTGATGAAATCTTAAAGACCCACGGGGCTGATGTATGCAGATGGTGGGTTAGCACACTTAAATTCGCAAATGATATTAAGGTCGACTGGGAGTTTTTTAAAGTTGCAGCCGATGAGTACAGGAAAGTTAGAAATACAATAAGATTTTTACTTGGAAATATCAGCGATTTTGATATCACTAAAGATAAAATAGAATTCAAAGAAGAAGATAAAGTCTCCATTGATTACTGGGCTTATGCCAAATTAACGGAATTTGTGAATGAAACAAGGGAAGCTTACAGCAATCTTGATTACAAACATGCGAGTGAATTAATTTTCAGCTTTTGTTACGATACGTTAAGTGCTGTATACATTGTGGCTGTAAAAGACAGGTTATACTGCGACAAGGCAGACAGCAGGAGACGAAGAAGGACACAGACAGTATTATATGCAATCTCTGATTCATTAATAAGACTGCTAGCTCCAATACTTGTTCATACTGCTGACGAGGCCTATTTATCTCTTACTGGTAAAGCCGATATTCATATTCAGGATTTCCCATTAATTGAAAACATTGATCTTGATAGTTCATGGAATGAGATAATTGAGATTAGGGAGAAGTCACTTAAAGAGCTTGAAGAAGCAAAAGAGCGAGGAATCTCTAACCCGCTTGATGCTGGTATAATAATCAACCTTGAAAAAAATATTTATGTTAAATTAAAACCCTACGAAGAAGACCTTGCAGACCTATGTGGAGTCAGCCGTTTTAATATCGAAAATGGTGATGGGCTTAATATCAGTGTTTATGATTTATCGGACAAACTAAGGTGTGAAAGGTCATGGAAAAGGGATGAAACAGTGAAAGAAAGAACTAATGGCGGGATACTTAGTGACAGAGATGCAGAAGCACTTGGTGTAAGTTGAAAATTTAAATATGAATGTATTAGAACACTAAATTGTGTTTAGTATTTTATTAACCAGGCGGCCATGTAAGTTTTCTGCCGCCTAGTAAATGAAAATGCAAATGAAAAACGCTTTGTCCGCCATTTTCTCCTACATTAGTTACAACCCTGTAACCGTTATCTGCCAATCCTTCATGTTTAGCTATCTCGGCAGTTTTTAGCATTATATGCGCAAGTATTTCTTTATCTTCTGCTGTTAATGTAGCAATTGAAACAATCTCTTTTTTTGGGATTATCAGTATATGAACCGGCGCCTGCGGATTAATATCACGAAATGCTAGGCATAAATCATCCTCATATACTATATCAGCCGGTATTTCTTTGTTTATTATTTTAGTGAATAACGTGCTCATCTTATTAACCTCTTTAACTATTTTTCTATCCAGTCCCTTGCATTAAATTCCTTGCCGGTCTCTCCAATTGATTCATCAGATGCAAGGTAAACAAATACTGGTGCAATATCATGAGGGGTAGGGAGAGTGTTAGGGTCTTCTCCTGGCATGGCTGCAGCTCTCATATCTGTTCGGGTCCCTCCGGGGTTAACAGAATTAACTCTTATGTTAAACTCTGAAAGTTCCTGTGCCAGTATCTGTGTAAGTGCTTCTAATCCGAATTTAGAAACAGAATACGCACCCCAGTTAGCTCTTCCTTGTCTTCCAACTGTCGAGCTGACATTTATTATAGATCCGTTACCGGTTTTCTTTAATAATGGAATAAGTGCTTTGGTTATATAAAACTGTGCATTCAGATTTATATCGATAACCTGGTTCCATAAATCATCAGGATATTCTTCAATTTTTGAATTAATACCTAAGATACTTGCATTGTTTACCAGAATATTCAATTTCCCGTATTTCTCAGAAATATAATTCTTAATCAATGTAATATCATTGGTATTTGTGAGATCGGCTCTTAGAGAGCTTATTTGAGCTCCATTTTTTAGTTCGTTTTCAACATTTTTTAATTCTTCTTCATTTCTTGCACAAATTATTACATTTGCACCTTCATCAAGAAAAACTTTTGTAATTCCTCTACCGATTCCTTTGCTTCCGCCGGTAACTAAAATGATTTTATTTTTCAATCTCATAATTTTTGTCAATAATACTTAATGTTTTACTTTAAGTACAATATAATCATAACATACAGTATGTTACAACTTATACATGATATATTACTTTAATAGTGTATTACGTCTGATAAGATATATTATGTAAACTAACCATTTTACTATAACTTAATAAAAATTATAGTACCCTCTTCCAGAATAAAAACAAAAAATTATAACCTTGAACAATATCTATATGTAATTATATTTATTAAAACTTTTATATGGTTTTCGGAGATATAAAAATGCCTATTTATGAATATGAATGTAAAGCTTGCGGTTTGTACTTTGAAGAACTTCAGGGATTTAATGATAAGCCAATAAAAAAATGCCCTGAATGTAAAAAGAACAAAGTTGAAAAATTAATTTCTCTTTCCGCTTTTCATCTCCATGGTAACGGATGGTATGAGACAGATTATGGTAAAAAGAAAGTCTCATCCGGAACCCCTTCCCCAAAAAAATCTGATAGTGGTGAAACAACACCTGACACTGGTGGTGCAGGAACAGTAACATCGGGAACACCTGATGGTGATACTGCTGCAGCAACTATGGAGTCTATCAAAAAAGATACAGCAAAAGCAAAAGGTTAAAATTAACATATGAACCTTGGTTTAAAAGGTAAAAATGCAATAATTTCAGCTTCTAGCAAAGGATTAGGTAAAGCCTGCGCTGAAGAATTAGCTGCAGAGGGCTGTAATTTAACGATATTTTCACGAAATCTAAAAAACATAAAGGAAACAGCCAAAGAAATAGAGCTTAAATATAATGTTAAAGTAATATATTTAAAAGCTGATGCAAGTAATCCAGATGATTTAAAAAATGTTGTTAAAATTTCCAAGCATGAACTAAAAAGTATAGACATTCTAATAAATAATTCAGGTGGCCCCCCTTTTGGTTATTTTGAGGATTTTAAAAATAAAGACTGGCAAAACGCACTTGAATTAAATCTCCTCAGTATTGTAAACCTAACCAGGGAAGTCCTACCCTCTATGATAAAACAAAATTGGGGTAGAATTATCAAT
>JAUXJP010000150.1 GCA_030624695.1 Candidatus Dadabacteria bacterium
ATTTTTTCGAGTTTAAATATTCCGGGCTTCTCACCTTTTGAAGGGTCAAACCCATATTTCTTAAAAACACTCATTGTTTCATTGAAATCTGATAAAAATATAGGCCTTACTTCGGTCTTCTGTTGACCAGTCAAATCCAGCTTGGTAGAGATATTGTTAAAATATTTCTCAAATCCTTTAGGTGTAGAACTATCTGCTGCGGGTATAAAAGGGAATATAAAAATGCATAAAATTAACAATAAAATATTTCTAACTGCTTTCATGGACGACCCTCCGGGGAAAATAAATATTTCTGAGTATATTACCATCAAATCACCTGGATTATATTAAAATAGCACATTCTGTTCTTGCCTTTGGTATCTGTCTTGGATACAATCATGGAGACTTTTATCCGGGAGTTTCCGCATTGCCAAAAATTACAATTGACGATATCGAATTAGAAGTAGAAAACGGGCAGAATATTATTCAGGCAGCATCGGGTTTAGGGATAGAGATACCTCATTTTTGCTACCACCCATCATTAAGTGTTGTAGCACAGTGCAGGCAGTGTCTTGTTGAGGTTGAAGGTGTACCCAAAGTTCTCCCTGCATGTAATACCTTTGTTAGGGAAGGCCTAATTGTAAAAACAAACTCCGAAAAAGCTGTAAAAGCCCGTGAAGCTACAATAGAGTTTACATTGATCAATCACCCTTTGGACTGCCCAATATGCGACAAGGGCGGAGAGTGCCCTCTACAGCTAACCGCATTTAAACATGGCCCCGGCTACAGCAGGATTGAAGGCCCCCAGGAAAAGAAGGTCCGCCAGAAGTATTACCTCAGTGAAAGAATAATGTACGACCCAAACAGGTGCATAATGTGTACAAGGTGCATGAGGTTTACTGATGAAATTACAAAAACAAAAGAACTTGGTACAAATGGAAGGGGATTCAGGAAGAAAATTGATATTTTCCCCGGAAAACAGCTTGATAATGAACTCGCAGGGAATGTTATTGATCTTTGTCCCGTAGGAGCACTGCTTGAAAAAGAAACACTTCATGAAGAAAGGGTGTGGTACTGGGAATTTACAGACAGTATCTGCACACTTTGCAGTAATGGCTGTAATATAACAGTTGGAGTTGACCCAAGGAAAGGAAAAGTATCAAGAATAAGGCCAAGGCCAAACCTCGATGTGAATGACTACTGGATATGCGATAAGGGAAGATACGGCTTTAAAGATGTGCAGGAGCAAAACCGCCTGAGAGAACCCATTATTAAGAACGGCGACGATTATGAAACAACTACCTGGGATATTGCACTAGACCTCTTTTATGGAAAAGTAAGTGAAATATCAGGACTATCCCACCTTAACATCGCCATAGTTGCATCTCCCACACTTACAAATGAAGAACTTTTTCTGGCCTCACAGCTAAGCGAGAAACTCCGTGCAGACCACCTCGTATCTAACATTGGTTTTAACAGCGGTAATAAGAAATACAATATTATTAGTACAGACCCATACCCAAATTCCCGTGGCGTTAAGGATATGTGCATATCATCAAACCTGAGAGAAATAATTCAGCTTATAATTGATAAAAAAATAGACTCTGTATTTGTAATTGGCGAAGACCTGCTCGGATACACAGAAGAACCAGATCTCACCAGGTTAAAGGATGCATTATGCAGTCTTACATTCCTTGCTGTACTGGATTCCAAACTTACCGGAACAGCGCATTTTGCTGACCTTATTTTGCCCGGTGCTACACCTTATGAAAAAGACGGCACATTTACAAATGACCAGGGAAGAGTACAGCAAATAAAGGCCGCGATCAAACCACCCGGCACAGCAAAACCTGAATGGGAAGTATTAAATCTTATAGGAAGCAAATTTGACCAACACGGATTTAAATTTACCCATCCGAGTGAAATAATGGCAGACCTCTCCGGCAAAAACAAAGCTTTTAGCGGGATCAGTTATGACAGGATAGGTTTTTTGGGAACGTCAAATGCACTTGAGAACTAATTATTAACATAAGAATATGTCTGGAATTGAAATAGGAATAGTATTAGTAAAGATTGCATTAATGGCCTTTGTGGTTTTAACGGCCGTAGCGTACCTTACTTATGCTGAAAGGCGTGTGAGCGCATTAATACAGGACAGGATCGGACCAAACCGTGTTGGTCCATTTGGCCTTCTTCAGCCTCTTGCTGATGGGATAAAGTTTATATTCAAAGAAGACATTATTCCCGCTAATACAAGTAAGGTTCTGTTTGTCATCGCCCCTGCTTTTACCCTCGTTACAGCACTTGCAGCACTTGCGGTTATACCTATAGGCCAGGGATTCGATACAAACCTTTTTGGTCTTGTGAGCGAACCCCTAAGGATAAATTTCCAGATCGCCGATGTTAACATAGGACTTCTTTACGTGCTAGCCATAAGTTCTCTAAGTGTATATGGAATTGTGCTTGGCGGCTGGGCATCCAACAGTAAATATTCACTACTTGGTGGTCTACGCGGTGCTGCTCAGATGATAAGTTATGAACTTGCCCTTGGTCTCTCAATACTCGGCGTCATTGCTATTACCGGCTCCCTAAGACTAGGTACTATAATAGAATACCAGCAACAATGGTGGTTTATGTTTTTACAGCCCCTTGGATTTGTAGTGTTTGTAATTTCCGCATTCGCAGAAACGAACAGGCTTCCCTTCGACCTTCCTGAGGCCGAACCCGAGATCGTTGCAGGTTATCATACAGAGTACAGCAGTATGAAGTTCGCCATGTTTTTTATGGCCGAATATACTCACATGATTGTAGCTTCCTGCATGATTACAGCACTATTTTTAGGTGGATGGTACCCACTTCCTTATATCGGATGGGGTGAGATTGATATTGCAATACATTGGTATTTACCACCACTTGTATTCCTTGGTAAGGTTCTCTTTATGCTTTTTGTATTTATCTGGGTCAGGTGGACACTGCCAAGATTCAGGTACGACCAGGTTATGAAACTTGGATGGAAAGTGCTTCTGCCACTTGCGATATTAAACCTTATTGTTACAAGTGTATTGATTCTACTTGGGATTCTTTAACTCTTTTTTACCAGCTCTATCTTATCATCTCCATTTGGTACCATACAAAGAAATTCAAAGGACTCTTCGCTTCTCACTTCATACCAGTGAGGCACTCCGGCAGGGATATAAACAACATCGTCTTTCTCCACTTCATAAACCTCATCACCTATCCCAATCGTTGCACTCCCCGATAGTACATATTGCTCATGCTCAACGGTATTGGTATGGGCTGGAATACCACCGCCAGGTTCTATAATGAATTTTCTCATGGCAAAATTTGGAGCTTCGTCCGAACTGATCAGGACTCTCCTTGAAGTCCCCTCCCCTGCACTAACAATTTCAATTTTAATATTTTTTATTTTTTTTACATTCATTATAGAAGAGAATATCATAAAGCCAAAAGAATTATTAACTTTTTAACCAGTTGTCCATCAGTATTTTTATTTGTGTCTGATATTTTATATATTAGGTAATTGTTAAAATTTCCGATGCGTATTGTCTTTCTGTAATTAATATTTCTCTTTGCCCTTAACACAGACTTTCCTCTTCCATGTAGTACCTTTACTTTCATGTTTCCAGCAAAATATGGATGTACTGTCCTCAGGTTATATTCAGGAGGTAAGATATAGAACCTTATATTTGAACTATACAGTGCTTTTCTGAGACTAGGTTGGTCTTTGGTAATATTCCTATCCAGGTCTGTTTTAAAAAGTTCGGCCCATTCATAAAAAAAATCCAAAACCTCCCTCTTTTTAGTATAAAGCAGTAAACCTGCGTTACATTCCGGGAAACACTCAAGTTCCAAATTATCGGGGAACGAAAAGGCCCTGTGAGGCGCATGGGTTAAGGCTAGATCAAATTTATCAAGAAGATCGAACAACTCCCACACAGGC
>JAUXJP010000207.1 GCA_030624695.1 Candidatus Dadabacteria bacterium
CAGGGGTTTCCCGGTCGGGCGCTGCTGTTACCGGTGGGCTTTTTCGAAATTTTAAAAGGGATGAGGCAGCAAGATTTTCTTTTCTGCTCGCAGCACCACTAATTACCGGTGCGGGTGTGCTGGAATCAAGGCATATCCCCCTTGATACATTAATTGCTGTACCGTTTCTGCTTGGAATCCTAAGCTCTGCTGTAACAGCTTTTTTTGTTATTAAGTTTTTACTCAGGTTTCTGCAAAAGCAAAGTTACAAGGCATTTGTGATTTACAGGTTAGCTCTCGCTGCTGTAATTGTAATACTATCAATAAGGCACTTTATTTAAATTTAAAATGATTGCACTAATTTCTGCCACTAAAGATGAGATATCTTCATTATTAAATACACTTACAAATAAACAATTCTCGAATACAGACTCTGTCAAATTTATTGAGGGCAAGTTCCTTGATATAGATATAGTTGTTTCAATACCGGGTGTAGGAATAAAGAGAGCAAAAAACTGTACCAATACGCTGATTAAAAAATACAAACCCCAAATTATTATTTCTGCAGGGTTTGCCGGGGCGCTTAACCCGAAACTCCAGCTTGGGGATGTTGTAATTCCTGATTGGGTTTTAAGCCTAAAAAATGCTGACAAAATATATCTGGATAATAACCTTCCTTATATTGCCTTTAAATTTTTAAATGGCGGAGTTCTGACGGAAAACAGTTTTATTAATGTAAAAGAGAAAAAACTGGACCTTTTTGTCCAAAGCGGAGCTGATGTAGTAGATATGGAAACATGGGCTATTGCAGACGCTGCCCGAAAACTGGACACCAGGGTCATATCCGTAAGGTCGGTTTCTGATCTGACTAACCAGCACCTTCCAAAAATGGGACAGATTTTTAATAAAGAAGCAAAAATTGATACAAAAAAGGCCTTCGGTTATTTCAAGTCCAACCCCGGCGAGATATTTAATTTCCTAAGGTTTAAATATGTAAATTTAAGAAAGGCCCGCAACAGGTTAAACAGCTTTTTATTTCTTCTTATACCCGTATTACATAAACTGGATAATTAGTTTGCTTTTACCGCCCTTCCCTCTGCCCATTCCCTTGGTCGGCAAGAAGTTTCAGAAGTGCCTCTGCCCTTTTTTCCTCTTTGGCATCCAGGAATATGAGGCTGTAGCGGGACCGTATTAATACATCCAATTCATGAAGTATATCTTTATTAGTCATAGGGCCTATTATGGGAGTTAAAATATATTCCTATAATAAGGATTAAAATAAAAATTCAGCTTTTAATTAAAAATTTTAATGCAATATTATAAACATGTCCAAAAAATTTAAAATTATATTTATCACCGGGATTATACTGGGTAGTTCCATTTATATAATGTTCAGAAACGAACTACGTGCCGGGATTGAGTTTGCAAAAATTCCTTTTATTGCTCAAAGGGAAATCTCCCCTTCACGTAAAGCTGTTGAAGTAAAGCCCTGGGGGGCAGTCAGCCTCGAAAAAGTTTATTCCGGTTTTAAGGAACCACTTTATCTGGTAGAGGCCAATGACAATACAGGGAATATATATGTTGTGGAAAAAGGTGGAAAGATTGTTTCTATAAATAAAGGCATTAAAACTACCTTCCTCGATATATCCGATAAAGTAAGGGACAGGGAATATGAACGCGGGCTTCTTAGCGTTGCTTTTCATCCCAATTTTCAGAATAACGGAAGGTACTTCGTTTATTACACCGATGTAAAAGGTGCAGTCATCGTTTCGGAGTTTAATTCTGCAACCGGAAATCAAAATGAAAAAGTACTACTAAAAATCAGCCAGCCTTATTCCAATCATAACGGCGGACAGCTCGCATTCGGCCCGGATGGCTATCTTTATATAGGTACAGGTGATGGTGGTGCCGGTGGAGACCATCTTAATAACGGACAAAACAAACTCACACTCCTTGGTAAAATCCTGAGAATTGATGTTAACAGCGAAGATCCTTACGGAATTCCCCCGGATAATCCCTGTGTAGATAAAACCGGGGAAGACGAAATCTGGGCATACGGCCTCAGAAACCCATGGAGATTCTCCTTTGACCCTAAGACAGGCGACCTTTATACAGCAAATGTGGGGCAGAATGAATGGGAAGAAATAAACTTCCAGCCCGCTAATAGTAAAGGCGGTGAAAACTATGGCTGGAGGATTCTCGAAGGTTTTCACACATTTAAAAATGATAATGAAACAAACATCAATACACTCACTATGCCGGTCATGGAATATAACCATTCCGAAGGCTGTTCGGTCATAGGGGGATATGTTTACAGAGGTGATCAGTACAAGGAATTAGATGGGACATATTTTTTCGGTGATTTCTGCACCGGGACTATCTGGGGACTTAGAAACAGGAACGGCGAATGGGAATTTGCCGATTTTTTAAAAACAGAACATATGATTTCCAGTTTTGGAATTGATCAGAGCGGTAATATTTATATTGTCGATTTCAAATCCGGTGATATTTATGAGATAGTACCGAATTAATTACTTCACAAGTATATTTGGATAAATAAGATCAATTTAAAGGATTCTAACTCCGGCAATATAGAACTATTGCCCATCAAGTAACTTCAATTTTATAATTAGGGTAATTTTTCCTCTTTAATAACTAATCAATAAAGTATGTCATTCTGAACTCGTTTCAGAATCCCTTGCCATATATGAGTAGATCCTGAACTGAATTCAGGATGACACTAGGAAATCACTTCTATTACAGCTTTAACCACTTCATCATGAATCCTGCCGTTCGTCCCTACAATACCTTTATTGTTCTTCAATGTTCTTCCAAGTGAAAAATCAAGATTATTTCCCATGCAGTCCGTAACTTTTCCGCCTGCTTCTTTTACAACAATATAACCCGCCGCATGGTCCCAGATCTTTTCCTCGTAATCCTTATTTGTTGGCAATCTCAAATATATTGATGCTTCCCCCCTGGAAAGAACACCGTATTTACACTGGCTGTCTATCCTTGCGGGTTTGGCAGTAACGTTTAAAATTTCAGCAATCCTTGCAGAAGCGTCATGCGAGGAATGGCCGG
>JAUXJP010000199.1 GCA_030624695.1 Candidatus Dadabacteria bacterium
AAAAGAAGCAATTAAGAATAATGACAGAGAAGCTTTTTACATTGCTACAACCAGAGCAATGTCACAACTGGTCCGGTTCCATATAGATGAAGCGAAAAAGAATTTAAACCAGCCGGCCACCGCTAAAAAGGAAATTCAAATAGCCAAGAGGATTTACCGTGCTTTTGATGATTTTGTCGAGCAGGTTGACCAGCAGTCTTACGAAAGTATGGGCAGGGCATGGCTGGATATGTCAAGCAGTACAGGAAGCTCGGGCATATTTGGAGTTGGCAAAATAGAGCCGGATTTAGTTAGGTTTGAAGCTTCACAGAAATTTGTTGAAGATTTCCTTATTAAAAACTATGAAGCAGAATCGAACAGTACTAAGGGCATGATAGTACCGATTCCTGGTACATTAAATCCAGGAATAACCCCTATTTCTTTAAACCCGTGGTTACCTCCTGGTAGTGATCTTAATAATCAGGACCCTTTACCACGTCTTGTACTGAACTTCGAAGAAAGGGGTCTTGATGAAAAAGACCTGTTCCTCGTTGCCTATGGTGATATGATTTTCGATTCGCCCGAGGTTTTCGGAGAACCGGCTAGAAGTCTTGGCATTGCGTGCGCCACCTGTCATAACAGAAGCGATATTAATAAAAGGTTCGTAATACCCGGATTGAGCGATAGAAGAGGTTCTGCAGATGTGGATGGACACTTCTTTAACCCTCTGTTCAATGACCATAGAAGTGATTCTTTAGACATACCAAGTCTTAGAGGCTTACGGTTTACCGCACCATACGGTAGAGACGGGAGATTTACTAGCCTGAGAGATTTTACAAGGAATGTCATAGTAAATGAGTTTGCCGGCAAAGAGCCGACACCGTTAATGCTGGATGCACTTATAACATACATGCTGGAGTTTGACTGGCTTCCGGCTTCTTATTTGAATCCTGATGGTACATTGAAAAATAATGCACCTCAGGAAGCCAGACGGGGTGAAGAAATATTCAACAAGCCATTTGCAAAGTTAGGCGGGCGTGCGTGCAGCTCATGCCATATACCAAGCTCTAATTTTATGGATGGTCTTAGACATGATATAGGCTCCGGTAAGCCCGCAAGCCCGGATGCACGGGACAGCTTCTTTGATACTCCCACACTAATAAACATTAAATATACAGATCCCTATTTTCATGACGGTTCACTTGAATCACTTTCGGATGTAGTAGAGTGGTTTGACAATCAATACGGACTGGGACTAACAAAATCACAGAGATCGGATCTTACAGCTTACCTTGATGCTGTTGGCACAGGTGAAGAGCCGTTTGAAATCTTTAACGAGGAAAACACAGTATTCCTTCTGGACTGGGGAGAACTGTCGACTTTTCTCAGCACACTGAACACTCTTATTCCTGCCAAGGACAAATTTCATTCAGTTCTTCTGCTGAAAACTGTTTCTTCAGACATGCGTTTAGACGCCGCAGGGCTTCAGGATCTTGGCCAGGTTCACATCGTGTATGAATTTGCTGACAAGCTGGATCAAATTTTGATTGCTGTTGAGACCGATGAATGGCCAAAGGCTGGAGACTTATGGTCTGAATATCAGCAAATGGAAATAAATTACGGACCAAAATTAAAATGAATATTAAATACGGTATAAATAAAACTATGAATCTTATAATCTGTTTATTAACTATCAGCTTTTCAATAGTTCTTAACACGATGTTGTTACAGGCTCAATCTACCGCAGATAAAGATAAGCCACTTGTAATAGCATTTATTCCACAGGAAAACCCTGAAAAACTTATAGGCGATATTGAGAAGATTACCAAATACCTGGAAAACGAACTGGGCATTGAGGTTAAGGGATATGTTACACAGGACCATGCCGCAGCCGTGGAGGCCCTCCGGTATAATGAAGCTGATATATCATTCATGGGCGGATTGCCTTATGTATTGGCCCATAATCATATAGGAGCTGAGGTAATTCTTTCAGAGGTATACAGGGGAAGCCCAGTATACCGTGGAAGAATATTTGTAAGGAAAGACAGCGGTATAAAAAAACTTGAAGATATCAGGGGTAAGAGCATTGCGTTTGCGGACCCATTATCAGAATCCGGTTTTATTTATCCTTTGGATATATTTGTTGAAAAAGGCCTTATTAAACAATCTGAAGACCCTCAAAATTATTTCAGCGCTGTTTACTTTGCGGGCGGATACCAGCAAGCCATTCAAGCTATGGCTAATGGATTAGTTGATGCGGCTGGAGTAAGCCAGTTTGCTGAATACCTCCTCACACCAGAGCAACTGCAAAATATTAAATGGATTGCAGAGTCGAAACCTATACCATCTCACGTGGTGGTTGTTCGTAAGGGCCTGGATCCTGATAAAAAAGAAAAATTTAAAAATGCTTTGTTAAAACTTAATAAGCCTGAGAATAAATATCTTCTTAAATACATTTATAACCCCGATGGTTATGTTGAGGCAAAGCATGAAGATTATAAATCTGTTGAGGAGATGGCACGTTTATACGGTTATTTAAAATAATCAGAGGTCTAACATGGATTTCAATGATTTAGAGTACAGTACAAAGAATATAATTGAGTTTAAAGATGTAAAGTTTCAATATGTGAATCCTGGACCCACTGTTTTGGATATTGAGAAGTTAGTTGTTAAAAAAGGGGAGAGGATTGCCATAATTGGTCCAAGCGGTTCAGGCAAGACAACACTTTTTCGTATGATCAATGGCTATATTCAGCCTGATTCGGGATATATTAAAATTCTTGAATATAAGTACCATATAAATTCTTTATTGCCGCGTAACATAAGCAGAAGAATAGGGTTTATTTTTCAGGACTTCAATTTAATTGAACGGGCAAGCGTATTCCAGAATGTACTGTGGGGCAGGCTGGGTATGGTTAACCCGGTATTGAGTCTCTTTGGGTTTTTTTCAAAAAAAGACAAGCAGGCTTCAATGACGGCAATCGAAGATGTAAATCTCCTAGAGTACGCAAAACAGCGAACTGACAAATTGAGTGGCGGACAGATGCAGCGTGTAGCCATTGCAAGGGTTCTTGCACAGGAGCCTGATATCATATTAGCAGACGAACCGATAAGTAATCTTGATCCTGCATTAGCTGATGAAATATTAATATTACTCTCTAAACTTTGTCAGAAATACGGAGTGACTTTGCTTATG
>JAUXJP010000171.1 GCA_030624695.1 Candidatus Dadabacteria bacterium
AGAATAGTATCAAAAGCGGGTGTAGGGGATTATTATACTCAGGGAGAAAGATTCGGCATAATTAAATTCGGATCCAGGATGGATCTGTATTTACCAGAAAAATCAGTACTTGAAATCGATATGGGGGATAAAGTTAAAGCAGGGGAGACAATTCTTGCATGGTTAATAGAAAAAAATTAAGAAGAGAATCTATAAGAAAAGAGGTTTTGATACCACTTTTACCAAATATAATTACAACCGGGGCACTTACACTTGGTCTTGCATCAATAATGAAATCCTTAAATATATTGTCATTAAAGATGATACCCAATACACCGGTAGAAGATCTCAATATAAAGTTTTGGTGGGCAGCAGCATTAATAGGATTTGCAATAATACTGGATATGCTTGACGGCAGGGTTGCAAGGGCACTAGGCTCAGAAAGCAGGTTTGGTATCTCTTATGATTCACTTTCTGACCTTGTTTCTTTCGGTGTAGCTCCCGGTGTCTTAATTTATGTATGGGTATTAATGGGAGCAGGAAAACTCGGACTTATGGCACTTCTTTTTTATATTGTTTGTGTTGCCCTTAGGCTTGCCAGATTTAATATTCAGGCAGAGGATCTCGAAAAGTATCACTTTACAGGACTTCCAAGTCCGATGGCTGCGGGGATGCTTTTTGCACCGGTCATGCTTCTTTCTGAATTTAATATTGTTCCAACCAGAGAAATAGTATGGTTTTATCACTTTATTTCACCAGTTATCGGAATTATTATGGTAAGTGATATTCCCTATAATAAATTCTCAAAACTTACCAGGAGGGGCCAGTTTAATATACTGGTTATTGCAGCAATACTTATTTCAGCAATTATTACCAATCCATCGATAATGGTAACCCTTATTGTATATATATATTTTATTGCCGGATTAGTTACATATATCATTAGGCAAATTAAAAACAAGAAATCCGTTAGTAAAAGCACTTCGGATTTTGTTACTCCTCAAAAATAAAAAAATCTTAGGAAGTCTGTTTTTTTATGAATAAAAAATGGTTTTTTATACTCGCTTTATCTTTTTCTTTCTTATTAACTAACTTGGAGATTTCTATGGCAATTCAAACAGTAACTAACGAACAGGGAATAAATAAATTTGTACTGGATAACGGACTTACCGTAATACTTGATCAGAACAACTCGTCGCCTGTTACAGCTATAAACGTATGGGTAAAGACCGGGAGTGCGTGTGAACAGGAAGGGGAATACGGACTTGCCCATGTTCATGAACATATGCTGTTTAAAGGTACAAAGAAAAGGGCTGTTGGTGAAATAGCAAAGACTATTGAAGCCGGAGGTGGTGACATTAATGCATTTACCTCTTTTGATGAGACAGTTTATTATGTTGTAAGTGCAAGCAGATTTTTAAATACTGCACTCGATATACTTGCAGATGCAATGCAGAACTCCACTTTTGACCCTGCTGAGCTTGAGAAAGAACTAGAGGTAGTTCTTGAAGAAATAAGAAGAGGCGAGGACAGCCCATCAAGAGTGCTCAGCCAGAAAATGTTTGCCACTGCTTATGATGTCCATTCATATCAGAGGCCTGTAATTGGCACGGATGAGAGTGTTAAGTCATTTACAAGAGAAAAGATCCTGAAATTTTATAATAAATGGTATACCCCGCAAAATATGGTGCTTGTTATTGTAGGCGATTTTGAAACAAAGAAACTTATTCCCCAGATTAATAAAACATTTGGAAAACTTGAAAGAAGAGAAATTAAAAAATGTGAAATTCCCAGAGAACCTGAACAAAAAAAGATAAAGACATTCGTAATCGACAAAGAAGTTAATGAGGCATATTTCACAATAGCATTCCACGCTAGCGATGCACAAAGTGAAGATACGCCGGCTTTGGATGTTCTATCCAATATTCTTGGTAGCGGTGAAAGTTCAAGATTTTACAGGAAAATAAAAGAAGAGAGGGGACTCGTAAATTCCATTTACTCTTATGCTTTTACCCCTAAATATGACGGGCTTTTTGCTGTAGGTGGTACTATGCCGCCTGTTAATATAGATGAGGCTTATCAGGAAATAATCAAACAGATTTACGAACTTAAATATAAACCTGTAAGTAAGGACGAAATTAACAAGGCAATTGTAAATATTGAAAGTGATGCAATTTATTCAAAAGAGACGATGCAGGGTCAGGCACAGAAACTCGGATTTTTTGAAGTTGAAGCCGATGACTACAGATATGAAGAGGAATATCTTCAGAGAGTTAAAAGCGTAACTGCAGATGATGTAATGAATATTGCCAAGAAGTATTTTGTTGATAGTAATATCACTGCCGGAGTTCTTGTCCCAAGCAGTCAAAAGAAGATTACAGCGGCTGGACTAAAAAAGACAATAGTAAGTGAATCCAAAGCAGTTGATAAAGAGTTCACTAAAAAAACAAAAAATATAAAAAATAATGTTACAAAAACCGAATTAAATAATGGTATCAGAATAATAGTAAAGGAAAACCACTCTGTTCCCTTATTTGCTGCACGTGCCGTATTTCTAGGAGGAGTAAGATCTGAGGATGAGACAACCAACGGACTTTCAAACTTTCTATCACAGATGTTTACCCGCGGCACAAGTAACCGTAGTTCGGAAGAAATTGCAGTAGAGATAGAATCAATTGCCGGTGAGAT
This sequence comes from Candidatus Dadabacteria bacterium, assembly GCA_030624695.1. GTDB lineage: Bacteria > Desulfobacterota_D > UBA1144 > Nemesobacterales > JAJCZQ01 > JAJCZQ01. The sequence goes on from JAUXJP010000171.1 coordinate 2,668, forward strand.
AGATGGTTTCTCGGGAAGGAACAGTCTCGGAGTCACCGTGGAAGCACTTAGTGAGAACATGGAGTCCGCAATGGATATCTTTGCCGACGTGATTTTAAACCCTGTTTTTCCCGATGAAGAGATTGAAAGAGCCCGTAGAGAGGTTCTTTCAGATATAAACAAGGAAAACGATAATCTTCTAAGGAAGAATATTAATCTTTTTCTAAAAACACTTTATAAAGAACACCCATACAGGTTTAATGTGCTAGGGGCAGAGCAGAACGTTCAAAATTTCAACAAAAATGATCTTGCAGGTTATTACAAAAAAGTTGTCGATCCCAGGAATATGGTTTTAACAGTTGTAGGTGATATAAATACCGCACAGGTGCTGGAAATAATTGAAGAACAGTTTGGAGACCTGAAAAAATCAGAATTTGTAGAGCTAAAAATAAAAAGTGAGGCCAAACCGGATAAAATCAGAGAGGAAGTACTGTACGAAAAAGATAAAAATCAGACCCATATTATACTTGGTTTCCAGGGGCCCACGTTATACGACAAAAATTACTACGCGTTTGAAGTATTAAACACTATTCTTGCGGGACAGGGAGGCAGGCTCTTCCTTGAGCTTCGTGACAAGAAAAGTCTTGCTTATACTGTTACTTCATTTTTATCTCCCGGAATTGAACATGGCTTTTTTGGTATTTATATCGGGACAGCACCCGAAAAAGAAGCTGAAGCTATCGAAGGAATTAAAAATGAAATTACAAAGCTCCTTGAAAATGGAATTACTGAAGATGAACTTAACAGGGCAAAAAACTATCTTGTGGGCAATTTCGAAATAGGGCTTCAGCAGAATACTGCGCAGGCGGCAAAGATAGCCTTCGACGAGGCATA
>JAUXJP010000253.1 GCA_030624695.1 Candidatus Dadabacteria bacterium
AGATTGGGCTGCAAAGAACCATTAGCTGTTACAATTGAGACTATATCACCCCGGTCTGCCGGTGCAGTGATAAGCTTTATATTGTTTTGATCCTGCACTTTATTAAAGAAAAGAAAATATAATCCAGCCAGAGCTATGATTAGTATAAGCAGTAAAACATATTTATTGTTTAACATAAATTTAGATTTCTCCGGTAATCGCCAGCAATTTTGTTTCGTTAATCTTATAATTATAAATTGATTCCAGATAATTTGAATTGGATTCAGCATAAAACAATTCTGCATCAACAAGCTCAATCCTGGAAGCTGTACCAAGTTTGTATCGTTCATTTATAAGGTTTAAGTTGCTTTCGGCTATGTCACGGTTAGAGAGGGTAATTTCCATTCTCTGTTTTGAAAATTCCAGGTCCAAAAATATTTTTGTTATTTCAGTCTGAATTTCTTTCTTTGTATTTTCATATTGTATAAGTGACCTGGTACTTTCAGCTTCCCTGATATCAAGCCTTGCAAACCTCGAAAAACCTTCAAATATAGGGAACTTAAATCCTACACCAGCAATAAAAGCAGGAAAATCTTCTCCGCCTTCTCCTTCAAACCTGTATGCTGTTCTTCCAAAAAATACAGGGTAAAATTCACTTTTGGATGCTTTGGCATTTGCCCTGCTTGCCAAAAGTTCTGAATCTACTTTTTTTAACACTGCACTATTTTTTATTGCCTTGTTAATAGAACTCTCCAGATCGTAATCTTTGAATGTTATTTCTTCTTCATCAACAAGTTCTATATCTTTTGCAAATTCCCCGCCTATTACATCAATAAGTTCGAGTTTACTTACAATGTAGCTGTTTTTTTGTCTATTAAGTTCAAGCCGGGCTTCTCCCAGATCATATTTGGCCCTGGTCAAATCAATATTTGAGGTTCTGCCGATTTTGTTTAGTTCTTCGGACTTTTGTAAAATAAGTTCATTTTTCCTAAGACTTTTTTTAGCGGAAATAACAAAGTTTTTATTTATCAAGGCATTGTAATACGCTATGGTGGTGTTTTGTACTGTTTCTCTTAGTTTTTGGTCCATGTTGTACTCACTGGCAGCAAGCTGGTATTTTGTTGCTTTTACAATATTGGATGTCCTGCCAAAATCCCAAATAAGCTGGTCTAGAAAGAAACCAGATTCACGTTCAACAAAGGGGACAACAATTATGCTTTCAATCTGAGGGTAATAATCAGATTTAGCTTCTTTTACCCTTGCCTTTGAAATATCAATGTCCAGTTTTGATAATACGAGTGAATGGTTATTAGATATACCAATAACTATAGCTTCATCCAGAGTTATTACTTTGGGTGAATTCTGAGATAAAACACTGTATGCTTGTGTAAAAAATACGACTAAAATTAATAAAGCGTATTTTTTGTTTAAATAGATAAACATTTTATATAATTTAAGTTTATAAATATGACTTTTAAATAAATCTGTTTCAACAATATATTAATAAAACTAATACTTTATGAAACTTGGAATATACATACATCTTCCTTACTGTTTAACCAAATGTCCATATTGTGATTTTAATTCATATGGTGTGGGCAACGATTTTCCAGAAGAAGAATATACTGAAGCAATAATCAGGGAAATTGATATGCAGGCGGAACTACTAGAGAGTGGTGAAATTTCTTCAGTCTTTTTTGGTGGGGGTACTCCTTCATTATTCAGGCCTTCAAGCATCCAAAAGATACTTGATAAAATTGATTCTTATATTGAAATCAGAGGAAATACAGAGATCACACTTGAGATAAATCCCAGGACCGTAGAACTTGAGAAATTAAAAGATTTTCACGGGATTGGCATAAATAGGGCTAGTATTGGTATCCAATCCTTTTCTGACCGTAAATTAAAATTTTACGGACGAAACAGTAATTCTGAAGACGGCAGGAAAGTACTAGAAGATATAAATAAATCCGGATTCAAAAACTTTAACATAGACCTTATCTACGGAAGCACAAATGAAACAATTGAGGAATTAAATAATGACCTTAATATTTCGCTTGATTATGGAAGCACACATATTTCAGCATACTGCCTTACTATAGAAGACGGTACACAGTTTGGTTACCTATACAAGAAGGGAATGTTGAAACTTCCCGATGACGAGGTGCTTTCGGAAATGTATATGCTAACTTCTGAAATATTAAATAAGAACGGTTTTAGCCATTATGAAATTTCCAACTTCTCAAAACCAGGAAATGAATGTATTCAGAATCTTATTTACTGGAACTGTGATACTTATATTGGTTTTGGTGCAGGTGCCCATTCCCATCTCAAGGGTTGCGGACAGTTAGGGGAATGGGGGAAACGGTGGGGTAATATAAAAAATCCCGGAAGGTATATGAAGAGCGTGGAACAAATGGGGAATGTAGCCGAGTTTGTAGAAAACCTCGAAAAAGAAGACTCTTTAAATGACTGGATTATGATGGGGCTAAGACTTTCAGAAGGAATAGACATTAATAGTTTTAGTGAAATTTATAATACTGAGTTGAATTCCGATAAGATTAATTATTTATTTGAAGACGGGCTGCTAAAAATTAAAGACGGGAAACTGAAGATTACCAAAGAAGGCAGAATCTTTTCAAATCTTCTGATTGAAAA
>JAUXJP010000072.1 GCA_030624695.1 Candidatus Dadabacteria bacterium
CAGACCTGCTGCGGTGCATTGTCAGTCCATTCGGGACGACTTGGTGAAGGAAGAGATTTTGCCAGGAAGGTTGTGGATTTATTTTCAAATCTCGATGTAGATGCATTTATAATAAATTCTGCCGGATGCGGCTCAGCAATCAAAGATTACACACACCTTCTTTCTCAGGATGAGGAATATTCAGAAAAAGCCAGGAAGCTATCTGGAAAAACCAAAGATATAATGGAGTTTATTGAGGAGATTGGGATTAAGCAGGAATTTAACGATTTAAATATGAAGATTACTTACCAGGACGCATGCCATATCTCACACGGGCAAAACATACGGTCTGCACCCAGGAATTTATTATCAAAGATACCGGGACTGGAAATTATTGAGATGAAAAATTCAGATACATGCTGCGGTAGTGCCGGGGTATACAACATTTTACAGCCGGCTCTTGCAGAAGATATTCTTGAAAAAAAAATTGAAAATATTGAAAACACAGATGCAGAATGTGTAGTTGCCGGAAATCCAGGCTGCCTTCTTCAGATTCAAAAAGGATTAAGAGAAAAAAATCAAAATCTCAGTATAGCTCACCCAATTGAAATACTTGATAAAGCACTTAAATAAAAAACCCCCCGACTATAAACCAACAATATTGATTTAAGATCCGGAGGGGCTTTAATAAATCTTCAAGAGACTTTTATAAAATTGCGTCTTTCGCCGCTTTTGCAACTCTGAATTTTAGTACTTTCTTTGCAGGTATTTTAATTGTTTCACCTGTGGCAGGGTTACGGCCTTTACGGGCCTTACGTCTGGCCGTAACTAGTTTGCCTAACCCCGGCAGTGTAAACTGTCCGTTCTTTTTAGTTTCTTTATAAGCAACTGCAGCTATTTCATCGATTAACTCACCTGCTGCTTTAATTGTTAATCCAGCTTTCTCAGCAATATGTCTTGAGAGCTGTGCTTTGGTCATTGGTTTTTTTACTGCCATGTCTCCTCCTCTAAGATTGTTTGAATCAATATTACAAAAAATATTATTAAAAAGCAACATTTACTTGATATTATTTGTTTATTTTATTATGGAACGTGATTATTTTTATTTTACATTGTGCTTATTTGTAAAATTATAATTATTAATATCCTGTGAGGTGTTTAAGATTCAGTTAAATTAATCTGGTATTTTAATTGGTAATATAGTTAATAAAGAGTAATTAAAAATGGGTAGAACAACAAAAAAACAGTGGGTCAAATTTTTAATAATAATTGGAATATTTCTCCTGTTTCTTTTCGGCCTTTATTTGAGGCTTATCTCTATAAGGACTGAAGCAGCAAAAACATTATCTGGAAATATAACAAAACCCGTAAGGGTTATTAATCCCATTCCAACTGAAACTTGGCTTTACCGTGAAGTGCTCGGCAGAGTAGAAGGCGGTCAGGAAATAGACATCAGGGCAGATGTTGGGGGCTGGGTAGAAGAAATATATTTTAAAAGGGATGAAAGTGTAACTAAGGACCAGGTTCTTATTAAATTAAACGATGTCCGTAAGGTCGTAGCACTGCAGGAAGCTAAATTCAGGCTTCAGGCATCAAAAGCAAATCTCAATGAAACAAACAGGAAATACAATCAGAATAAAACCTTGTTCGAAAAGGGCATTATTTCAAGAGACAACCTTGATTCAAACAAAAACCAGCTTGCCATTGAGAGTGCAAATATGAAATCCCTTGAAGCAGCATACAACAGGGTTAAATGGGATTTTGACAACCTTGAAGTAAGATCTCCCATAAACGGAACAATTATAGAAATTCAACCAGACGTTGGACAGGAAGTCTTTGTAGGTGAATCTCTCGCAACAGTAGTTAATTTAGAAAATAAAAAAGTTATTGCCGGTCTGGATGCATCAATTGCGAGGCTTATTAAAACCGGCAGTGAAGTGGATCTTACCCTCAGCACACATGGCATTACCGAAATGGGCAGGGGTGAGATAGTCGGAATCAGCCGAAACTCAATCGACGATTCCGGAGTTTACGAGATCGAGGTAAAACTTACCGGGGATGATTTAAACTGGTGGCCTGGAGAAATTGTAACAGTCAAACTCCCGATAAAAAAACTGGTGAACATGGTTAATGTGCCAAGAACAGCAGTCTTTTCGGATTCATCGGAAGTATTTATATTTGTGGCTATAAACAATAAAAGCATAAAAGTACCTGTTGAAGTAACATGGCTGGATGACAAAACCGGTTTTGTCCCATTTGCTTTATTACCTGCAGATTCACAAATTATTACTGAGGGTAGTTCGGGTCTGACCACCGGTCAGGACATTAGGATTATTTCAGACTAAGCATATGCACATCGCAGAATTTTCGGTCAAAAACTCCGTCCTCGTTAACCTTCTGATGGGCGCCATATTTATTATTGGTCTTGTATTCGCACTGGTACTTCCCCTTGAACTTTTTCCATCTATAAAACTTGAATTAGTTACCGTAAAAACTGTCTTCCCCGGTGCTTCTGCAGAAGACATCGAAAAACTTGTAACCATACCGATTGAAGAAGAAATCAAAAACACATCGGGTATTAATGTCCTGAGATCGATCTCCTCTGAAGGACTTTCCGTAGTTATTGCTGAACTTGATACCGGTGAGGATGTTACAAAGATTGTAAATGATATAGATTCAAAGGTCTCACGGATAAAAGACAAACTCCCGGAAGATGCCGAAGACCCTGTAATAGAAGAAGTAAAATCGGACTTTCCGTTAATTAATATTGCTATAACCGGAGAAGTCCCAAGGGAAACACTTAGGCAAAATGCATTAAGGTTAAGAGACGAACTCCAGTTAATTGACGGTGTTGATAATATTGTATTTTCAGGACTCGGGGACCCAATTTACTGGGTCAACCTCGACTATCCAAAAATGCACCAGTACAAAGTGAGTATTGACCAGGTCTCCGGGGCTATAACTAAAAGGAATCTGGATCTTCCAGGAGGAGGGTACACCCAGGACAACACCGAACTGCTTGTAAGGACCCGTGGAAAAATTTATGAAATATCTGACATTTTAAACATACCGATCATTACGGATACAAGCGGCAAGAATGTCCTTATAAGGGACATTGCAACAGTAGAAATCGGAGAAGAAAAAACAAGAACAAGCGCGAGGGTAAACGGCGAACCCGCAATTACCTTCTGGATAAACAAACAAAAAAACATTGATGCTATTGAGACAGTTGGAGTTATTAGGGAATTCATTGAGGAATTTAAAACAACTCTACCGGAATCAATAAATATTTATGATACAAATGACAGCTCCTACTGGGTGAAGAAAAGATTTCAGAGCATGCTAAAAAGCGGTGGTTTGGGACTGTTTTTCGTAGTTATTATGCTCGGGCTTTTCCTAAACCGTAGGGCAGCATTCATAGCTGCACTCGGGATCCCTATCTCATTTTTAGGTGCATTCATATTAATGAAAATGAGCGGTATAACCATCAACATGCTTTCAATGTTTGGTTTAATAATGGTCCTTGGTATCGTGGTAGATGATGCAATCATAGTTGTTGAAAACGTACAGAGGTATATTGCACAGGGTATGGCCCCGCGGGAAGCAGCCATTAAGGGTACAAAGGAAGTTGCACTGCCTGTATTTGCCACGGTACTAACAAATATAGCTGCATTTATCCCCCTTCTTTTTGCCACGGGCTTAATAGGCCAGTTCCTCTCAATTATTCCCAAGGTTGCAATCTTTGCTTTACTTGTATCACTGGTAGAAGCACTGCTCATTATGCCGTCTCACTGTGCTGACTGGATGAAACCCCGGGACAAGAAAACCGTAACAAAGGCAAAGTGGTTTTATAAAGTAAGGTCCTATTATATAAAGGGTTTGTCTTTTTCACTGAGAAACCGTTATGTAGTGGTCAGTTCATTTTTCCTGATACTTTTTTTCAGTTTCTTTATAATAAAAGGGCTTCCAAATGTAATGTTTTATCAGCATGACACTTCTGAATTTCAGATAAAAGTTGAAAACCCGGCCCAGTCAAGTCTTGAGTACACAAAAAACTCCGTTAAGGAAATTGAAAAAATAGTGAAGCAGGTAGTACCTGAATCGGCACTTAAGAACATTGTTTCGATGATAGGTATTGACCTCACTACAAATGATTCTCCAACCATAGGAGACCATATTGCAACTATTATTGTAGAGTTCGAAGACTTTGAAGACAGGGAAGAAAACGGGCTGGAGCTTAAAAACCAGGTAAGAGACGAAGTACTAAGAGTCATCGTAGGTCCTGAAAAACTTGATTTTATTGCCGAAGCAGGAATCCCCACAGGGAAACCTATAGATATTCGAATTTTGGGTAACAACCTTGATACGCTGAAGGAAATTTCCCTTCAGGTACAGGAAGAGTTATCACAATACAAAGGGGTTTACGGTGTAAGTGATAATCTTGTATGGGGTAAACCCGAAATAAGGGTAAACGTAGATGAACAAAAGGCCGCAATATTTGGCCTCGATACTACATCAGTTGCAAGAGAAGTAAGGGCACTTGTTGACGGCTTGACTGTAGCCCAGACAAGGATCGGGAAGGAAGAGGCTGATATAAAAATAAGGTATGACCTCCAATCTAAAAACCTTCTCAACCTACTGCAGTCTCACCAGGTAATTACACCTACAAAAGAAAGGGTCTCACTTGGCACAATTGCCACGATAGAGATGAGGCCGAGTATTCTAAACATTAAAAGATACGAATCAAACAGGTCCATTTCTATTACAGCGGAAGTGGATCAGAAGATCACAACATCAAATGAAGTAAATACCATTATTACCGGTTTCCTGGATAACATTTTGACACGTTACCCAACTTATAACTACAAACTTGCGGGTGAAGAAGAAGACTATCGCAAAACAATGGACGATATTATGCGCGCATCTATCGCCGCTATAATTTTAATCTACTTAATCCTTGCAAGTATCCTGAGGTCCTATTTTCAGCCCCTTATAATTATGACAATTCTCCCCTTTACTTTAATCGGGGTTACGGCCGGAATACTTTTAAGGGGCGAGCCTCGAACACTGCCTGCAATTATTGGTATTGTTGCGTTACTTGGTATTGTTGTAAACGACAGCCTTTTGTTGATGGATTTTATTAATAAACGAAGGGACAGGTTTAATAACCGCGTGTTTGCAGTTGTAATGTCCGCCAAGCACCGCTTCAGGCCGATTATACTTACTACACTTACAACCTTTGCCGGGCTTTCAACGCTGATGTTTGAATTCAGGGGAGAAGCTTCTTTCCTCGCGCCTATGGCCACTGCTCTTGGTGTCGGCTTGTTATTTTCTACGATACTTCTGCTATTCCTGATACCATGCCTGTATCTTATACTTGATGATATTCAAAGTATTATTAAGTGGAAGTTAGGTATGGAAAACGATAAATAAACTTTCTTACTCAGTGATATCAGTAGATGCGGTGAACCAATCATTAGGAAGTTAGGCTCCCCGGTTTTTCTGTCATTCCGGACCAGATCCGGAATCTAATATTTAGATTGTTTGAGGTTTGGGTTACGTGGAAAGCGGGTTGCAAACCCTGAAATAATTTTAAATTTAGTTCAGAAGCTATAGTTTAATCGGAGACCCATTGTGTGGAGGTGAAGGTGGTAATAACACCGTATTGGTGAACCGGTGTGTCTGTGGCAAATATTTTATTAGCGTAAATCACTCCGGAGGTGTCTTGTATTTATAGCCGCCGGCAAAAGCGCCTTCCATATCAACGAGAGTTTTGTACAGCTCAGGGCGGCGGTTCTTGAGATAATCCCCTTCAGGGTGGGTGGGACCGTAATCGCCTGGGACTACATCAGCCACTAAAAGAGTATCTTCATTCCTTGCAGCTATTAATACATCACCGTGCGGCCCGCAGATTATCGAATTGCCCCGGTACTGCCACTTCCCGGTTCCCACC
>JAUXJP010000133.1 GCA_030624695.1 Candidatus Dadabacteria bacterium
CCGGATGAAGCTCTGATTGAAGAGTACGAAAACACGAATAAAAAAATAATCTATTTAAAAGAGAAGATAGAAAAAGAAGGTAAAATTGCAGGATATAACAAATTAAATCTTAATATAACTGCGAATATCGGCTTCCCGATTGATATAGAATTTGCAAAACAGCACAACATCGAAAATGTGGGACTTTTCAGAACCGAGTTTGCTTTTACACAGTTTGATAAATGGCCGGGTGTAAGAGAGCAGATACAAATCTACAAAGAAGTATCAAAAGATTTTGACGGATATATAAACGTAAGAACCCTTGATATCGGAGCTGATAAAATACTGCCTTACTTTAATATCCCGGAGGAAGAAAATCCACTGCTTGGCTTGAGGGCTATCAGGTTTTCCATGGAATATCTGGACCTTTTTAAGGACCAGATAAAAGCAATACTGCTGAGTGTAAGAAAGGGATGCAATTTCAGAATTATGCTGCCCATGGTTTCATATGTATGGGAAGCAGAAACTGCAAAGCAGATTATTGAAGATACAGCAATGGAAATAGGACTCCTAAGAAATGATATTCCATCACTTGGCCTTATGATAGAAGTCCCGGCAGTAGTTTACCAACTTGAAGATTACAAGGACCTTGTGGATTTTATTTCCATAGGTACCAATGATTTGATTCAGTACCTGCTGGCTGTTGACAGAAATTCAAACGTAGTTGGCCATCTCTATTCTTCATTTCACCCGGCTGTCCTGAGAATGCTGAATGACATAAATAAAAAGTGCCAGGATATTGGAAAGGAAGTTTCAATCTGCGGAGAAATGGCAGGAACTCCTTCCGGGGCTTTAATACTTATGGCACTTGGATACAAGAACCTTAGTGTGGCCCCATCACGTGCAGCCCTGGTTAGGTATATGTCAAACAAACTCGATAACAATATGCTGAATAAAATCCGTTCTGTAATAATTACACAAAGAAAGGAAGCGGAAATAGAAAGATATATTTATGAGATATTGGAAGATATTGATCCTACATTAGTTGAAATTGAGTAATTAATATTCTATCTTTACCAATCTATTTTATTCCCCGGATAATTACATATTTAATGCAATTAACAAAAACACACATAATTCTTTTTGTCGCAACCCTGATAACTACTTTTCTTGCCGGTTATTTGCAAGGTGGAAATATTGTCAGTGGTATTTCTTTTTCACTTTCACTTTTATTTATACTCGGATCACATGAGATGGGCCATTACTATTACGGAAGAAAATACGGAATATTAATCACACCCCCGTATTTTATACCCGTACCACCTCCCTTTATTGCAGGTACAATGGGAGCATTTATAAGAATAAAATCTCAGATAACATCAAAAAGGGCCTTGTTTGATATTGGTGTTGCCGGGCCGATTTTTGGAATTATTGCTGCTATTCCGGTACTGCTAATAGGAATAAAATTGTCACAGATAGTCCCTGTTGAAAATATAGGCGAAGCAGAGGTGATTAATCTTGGTGATTCACTTATATTTTCGTTCTTTGTAGATATGATTCTTGGCTCCATTGAAGAAGGGCATGACATTTTTCTTCATCCTGTTGCATTTGCAGGATGGATTGGTTTATTTGTAACCGCGCTAAACCTGATCCCATCTGGCCAGCTTGATGGTGGCCATCTTGTCTATTCGTTATTCAACAAAAAGATACATTCATTTATTTCTCATATTTCTATTATCTCGATCATAATCCTTGGAATGGGAACGGAACCTATAGTAAACCTGTTATCATCTTTTAATATTGATTTGAACATTCCAGAACACTTCTTGTTCCAGGGGTGGCTTGGATGGGTAATCTGGGCATTTCTACTTGTAATTATGGGTACAAAACACCCTCCAACAATTTATGAAGAATCAGATATAGGAACAAAAAGAAAAATAATTGCTGTAATAACAATACTTATATTCATAGGCTCTTTTATGCCTGTACCATTTAGCCTGTAAATATTTTGTATTAATAAAAATTATTATTTATGGTATATAATTAAAATAAATTAAAGGAATATTGAAAAAAGATATTAAATCTGGTATTTTCAAACGTGGGAAAAATTAAATAAAACTAAAATTTCTTTGAATTTCCCTACTTACACCCTTTATTTTTATAATTAAAGCATAGTAAGATTAATTCACAGGACTTTGTTCTTAAGGAGGTAGTATTATGTCTAACGACACTTTATCCATCACAGATAACAGAACCGGAAGTACTTATGAAATTCCAATAGAGAACGACACAATCAAAGCCACAGATCTCAGGCAGATAAAGGTTAATGATGAAGATTTTGGAATGATGAGTTATGATCCCGCTTTTGGAAATACTGCATCGTGCAAAAGTAAAGTAACTTTCATTGATGGTGAAAAAGGTATTTTACGCTACAGGGGATACCCAATCGAGCAGTTAGCAGAAAAAAGCACATTTCTGGAGGTTTCATCATTATTATTAAATGGTGAACTTCCTACAAAAAAAGAACTTGCCGATTTCTCGCATGAAATTACACACCATACCTATCTTCACGAAAATATTAAAAAGATTATAGACAGTTTCCGTTATGATGCTCATCCAATGGGTATGCTAATGGGTACAGTTGCTGCACTATCTACTTTTTATCCTGAAGCAAAAGATATTTTCAATACCGAAAATAACAAACTGCAGATTAACAGGCTTATTGCTAAAATGCCTACCATTGCAGCTTTTTCTTACAGGCACATTATGGGATTACCTTACATCTATCCTGACAATGATCTGAGTTATGCAGGAAACTTTTTAAACATGATGTTTAAAATGACCGAAACTAAATACGTTCCAAATAAGATCATCGAAAAAGCAATTGATGTATTGTTTATTCTCCATGCCGACCACGAACAAAACTGTAGTGCGAGCGCGATGAGAAGCGTAGGTAGTTCACAGCCCGATCCATACTCCTCAGCAGCAGCAGGTATTGCTGCGCTTTACGGGCCTCTTCACGGCGGAGCTAACGAAGCTGTACTTGAAATGCTTGCAGAAATTGGTTCAAAAGACAAAATCCCTGAATTTATTGAAAGGGCTAAAAAAGGCGAATTCAGGCTAATGGGTTTTGGACACAGGGTTTATAAAGCATATGACCCTCGTGCTAAAATAATAAAAGAAGCAGCTCACGATGTTTTTGAAGCAACTGGTAAAAACCCATTACTTGATATTGCTCTTGAACTTGAGAGAATTGCACTTGAAGATGATTACTTTGTAAAAAGAAGACTCTATCCTAATGTTGATTTTTATTCAGGTCTTATATACCAGAGCATGGGGCTCCCAAGAAGCATGTTTACGGTACTCTTTGCAATTGCAAGGACACCAGGCTGGCTAGCACAGTGGAAAGAAATGCTGGAAGACCCTGAAACAAGAATTGCAAGGCCAAGACAGGTTTATACAGGATATGACGAAAGGGACTATGTTCCTATGAGTAAAAGAAAATAAATTAAAAAGATTTATTGAGTTTGAAAAAAAGGGGCCTTGGTCCCTTTTTTAATTTCCTGAGAACTGTTTGCTTATAATGTTGTTATAAAAATAGTCGATTGATTGTTCGATGGATTTTATATAAAGATCTATTACTGTATTTCCGCCATTATCATTTGTAAAATAAGTTGTTCTTTTTTCTCCGTCAGGGACTGTTGCATTAAGTAAATCATAGAATGATTCAGAAAAAGATTCTGCATCTTCACTGAGTATTCTTTCGATTATAGTCTGATCCTGAAGGTCATATTTTTTCTTTTCCAAAATTAATTTTAATTCATTCAAAAATTCTTCAGTATTTAGTTCTGGAAAATTATCCTTGGTGATATTCTTGAATGTGGCTATCAGATCTTCAATATACATAAAATTATTTGAGGGTGTTAATATTTTCTATTAGATTATAAATAAGATTGATTGTGTCGTTAATGTCTTTCTTATAAGCTATTGAACTAGGGCTATGTAAGTACCTAGTAGGAACGGAAATTACAGCTGCGCGGCTTCCCTTTCCGGTTACCTGCATAGCGGTTGCATTTGTGCCGCCGGCCAGTTTTACAGTTACCTGTGTTGGTATTTTATTTTTTTTACCAACATCTATAATAAACTTGCTGAACTTCCTATCTGCGACAAGATACCTGTCTGAAAGTCTTATTTCAGGCCCTTTATATGTATTGGCGAGTGATTTATGGTCAGGAACGCC